>JASHXG010000223.1 GCA_030043675.1 Vulcanimicrobiota bacterium | reverse complement strand
AGACAATTCCCGGGACGCGTCGGATACGTCATGATGCGCCAAATGAAGGTCGACAAACTAGGGATCGACCTTTTGACCCACGACCCAGTCGTTATCCTCAAGGACATGGACGGCTCCCACTACCTCCCGATCCTCATCGGCCCGTTTGAAGCAACGGCGATCGCCTTGGCGCTCGAGGGCGCACCGGTTCCGCGCCCCCTCTCGCACGACCTGATGCGCAACATCCTCGAAACGCTGAACGCCAATCTGGAGCAGGTCGTCATCCACGACATCAAAGACTCGACGTTCTTCGCCAAGCTCATCGTTCGCACCAACGGTGAGCTGCAAGAGATCGACGCGCGGCCATCGGACGGGATCGCTCTGGCGCTGCGCGTGCCGGCCCCGATCTTCGTCTCCGATAAGATCGTCCTGGAAGAGGCGACGGCCGAGAAGCGCCCCGTCAACGACACCGAGATGGCGCGCTTCAAAAAGTTTCTCGAAGACCTCAAACCCTCCGACTTCAATCGCTGAGGCGTGCCCCTCTTGCTGCTGGCGGCGCTGCTCGCCGCCACCGGGGCACCGCCGCAATCCGGCTTCGATGCGGCCGCCGCGACCATTCTTGCCGATCCGCGCTTAGCCGGCTCGGTGGTCGCGGCTGAGATCTACGATCTCGATGCGCAGCGGCCGCTCTACGCCCTCAACGCCCAGCGGCTGATGGAGTCGGACTCGACGACCAAACTCGTCACCGAAGGGACCACGCTCGGCTTGCTGGGGCCGTCGTTTACCTGGACGACGCCGGTCTACCGGACCGGGCCGGTCGATGCATCCGGCACTCTGCACGGCGACCTGGTTCTCGTCGCTAGCGGCGATCCGAATCTCTCGCAGCGCATCCAGCCCGACGGCACGCTGGCCTTCGAAAACGAAGACCATTCCTACGATGGGACGGTCGTCCCCGGCGATCCGCTCGCCGTGCTGCGCGATTTGGCGCAGCAAGTTGCTCGCGCCGGCATTCGCGAGATCGATGGACGCGTGATCGTCGACACATCGCTCTTCCCAGATCAAGGGCCCGAAGGCGGAACCGGTTTTATCGTCTCTTCCATAGTCGTGAATGACAATGCGGTGGACGTAACGATCGCGCCCGGCGCGAAGCCCGGCCAAGCCGCGACGATCGCGGTTTCACCGGCGACGCCCTACGTCACGTTCGTAAACCGCGTCACGACCGGCGCGCCCAAGAGCGACGCCACGGTCACGTTCACCAGCGACGTGGCCGACGCAACCGGCCGGCGCACGGTGACGATCGCAGGATCGCAGCCGGCCGGACCGAGCGCGCTCGACGCCTACGCCGTCCCGGATCCGAAACTCTACGCGCAAGATGCGTTCTCGCTGGCGCTGCGCGCTGCCGGGGTCGCCGTTCGCGCGCCGCAGACGTCGAACTCATACGATCCGCAAGCGGCCGCCGCATCGTTCGTCGCATCGAACTTGGTAGCACGCCACGTCTCGCTCCCGCTGGCCGAAGAGGTTCGCATCACCCTCAAGGTGAGCCAGAATCTGCACGCTGCCTTGATGCCCCTGATGTGGGGCGTCTATGCGGCCAAAGCGCGCAGCGACGTCCTCAAAGCCGGCTTCGCTCGCGAGCGCGCGTTTCTGCAAGCCGCCGGTTTGAATTTGAGCGGCGCCGTGCAGGCCGATGGTGAAGGCGGTTTCGCCTTCTTTTCGCCCGACTTCATGGTGCATTACCTCGCGTTCGCGCGAACGCAGGCTTGGTATCCGGCGCTATTTCGCGGTTTGCCCGTCATGGGCGTCGACGGAACGCTCGCCGATATCCAAACCGACGCTCCGGCGCGCGGAAAGGTCTTTGCGAAAACCGGCACCGGGGGTGGCGACGATCTGCTCAACGGCGGAAATCTGGTAACGAAAGGATTGGCCGGCTATCTGACGACTGCCCGCGGCCGCCACCTTGCCTTCGCCTTCTACATCGGTCCGTTCAAGGGGCCGCACGGCGAAGACACCGAGCACGTCGCCGGGCAGATCCTCGGCGCGCTGGCCAATGCGGCCTACGTGAATTTGTAGCGAGGGGAACCATGGATGTGCTCTGAGAACCTGCGCGCTTATGGCTGACGAACTGCGCGCCGAGATCGGTGTTTTCGGCGGATCCGGTTTTTATTCGCTGATGGAGAACGCGCACGAAGCGTGGGTCGAGACGCCTTACGGCATTCCCAGCGACATGGTGGCGATCGGCGAGATCGCAGGACGCCGCGTCGCGTTTCTGCCTCGCCACGGCAAGGATCATCGCTTCCCGCCGCAGGCGATCAACTATCGTGCCAATCTCTACGCGATGAAGCGTCTGGGCGTGAAGTGGATCGTTGGTCCCACGGCTAGCGGCTCGCTCGCCATGCACGTTGCGCCCGGTTCGATGGTGGTCGCCGACCAAATCGTCGATCGCACCAATGGGCGCAAGGACACGTTTTACGACGGCCCCATCACGACGCATGTCAGTTTCGCCGACCCATACTGCCCGACGCTCCGGCCGATCGCGATCGACGCGCTCAAATCGCTCGGCATCGAGACGCACGAACGCGGTACGGTGGTCGTCATTCAGGGTCCGCGCTTCTCGACGCGTTCCGAATCGAAGTGGTTTCAAGGCCAGGGCTGGGAAGTCATCAACATGACGCAATATCCCGAAGCCTACCTGGCGCGCGAGCTCGAGATGTGCTACGTCAACATCTCGCTGATTACCGATTACGACGTCGGCATGGAAGGCGTGCCGCCGGTCTCGCATCACGAGGTCATCGAGGTTTTCCATCGCAACAACGAGCGCGTGAAGAGCGCCATCGGCCGAATCGTCGAAAGAATTCCGGCCGACGCGGACTGCTCGTGCCGTCACGCGTTAGAAGGAGCTCGCTTCTGAAAGGGCAGCAACGCGTCGACTTGGCGATGTACGTGCAAGCGGTGCCGCTGTTGTTGAAGCACCCTACGATCTTCGTTTTGCCGTTGCTGGCGGCCGTCGTCGACCTGCTCATCGGCCAGATATCGCCCTTCTTCACCAATGCGCTGGGCGGCCTCGGGAACTTCATCTTTCAGATCGTCGTTCAACTGGTTTACGGCTTCTGCTTCGGCGTCGCCGTCATCGGGGCGAGCGACGCCTGGCGGGGCCGGCGCGCCGGCTTCGACGACATGTGGGAGGAGGGCCGGCGCAAAGCCGGCGGCATCCTGATCGCAACGATCGGTTTTTACTTTCTGCTCTTTGCGGCCGGGTATATTGCATCGTTCTTCGGCAGCGGGATCCTGCAGATCGGCTTGCAGCTGATCGTCGCCTACTTTCTCATCTACACGATCCCGGCAGCCGCCATCGGCGGGATGCCGGGCAATTTGGCGATTAGCGCGTCGTTTCGAACGGTGCGCGTAAGCCTGCTCGCCAGCGCGATTTTGGCGATCGTCTTCGTCTTACTTTGGGTCGAGCTGCCCAATCTGCTGGTCGACCGTTTCGCGATGTCGCTGGGCGTGATCGGCTATCAGCTGGTGCTGGCAGCCGTAAAGGCGATCGTGCTCGCCTATCTCGCATTTCCGTTCGCCAAGCAGTACGACGACGTCGCCTTCACGCGTTATTGGTAGGCCTCCACGGATAGTTGCACAGTTGCCCAAGCGTAAGAAATCTAAGGTCGTTCCACGCCT
>JASHXG010000222.1 GCA_030043675.1 Vulcanimicrobiota bacterium | reverse complement strand
TGAAAGCTCCCCTCGGGCAAACGCAGACTCATAACGCGCAGGAGTATCCCTGTGGCTGAGCCGGACTCGCATTCGCTGCGCCGGCGGCGGGGATCTTCGCAGGTCGTGCTGGGAGCGGCGGGCGCGCTCGCGTTCGTGGCGGCATGGTATCTGCTCGTACGCCTCGAGGTTTGGCGCTTTGCGAAGCTGCCGGATCCTCTTTCCGTTCTGCGCGAATGGACGGCGCGCCGGCCCCAATACGGTGTTTCGCTGTATACGGCCGCGTACTACCAGGACATTTGGACGAGCACGGTGAGAGTCTTCTGCGCCTTTGCTCTCGCGACGCTGCTCGGTGTTCCGACCGGTATTGCGCTCGGCTGGAGCCGCACCGTGCGCGAGTTCCTTTTTCCGCTCCTCGAGCTGATCCGGCCGATCCCGCCGCTGGCCTGGGTTCCGCTCGCGGTGTTGATGCTTGCCAATCAGGAAGCCGCGATGATCTTCCTAACGTGGATCGCGGCATTCTTTGCGACCGTGCTCAACACGATGCTCGGCGTTACGTCGATCGACCCTTCGTACGTGCGGGCCGCGTACTGCCTGGGCTCGCGCCCCCAAGACGTGCTCAGGCACGTCGTCATTCCGGCCGCGCTACCGTATGTCTTTACCGGTCTTCAGATCGCGATGGGCGTAGCCTGGTTCTCGCTCGTCGCGGGGGAGATGATCGCCGGTCAGGCCGGCTTGGGTTACATGATCCTTAGCGCGTACATGGATCTTCAGACGCCGACGATCGTGATCGGCATGATCACGCTCGGCCTGGTCGGCTTCTTATCGAGCGCGCTGGTGCGCTGGCTCGGCGAGCGATTGACGGCATGGCAGTTCTCCTAGAAGCTCCCGCACGCAACGCCGGCACGGGCGCGATCTCGCTGCGCGGCGTCCGTAAAGTCTATGACTCGAGCGCCGGCGCCGTCGAAGCGATCGCCGATTGGACGCTCGAGATCGCGCCGGGAGAGTTCCTCGCCGTGGTCGGTCCCTCGGGCTGCGGCAAGACGACGCTGCTGAACGCGATTGCGGGTTTCGATCCGGTTACGGCCGGAGAAATCGCGCTGGACGGCACGACGATTGCTTGCGCCGGCTATTTAGCCCCTCCAGGCGCCGACCGCGTCGTCGTCTTTCAGAACGGCGCGCTGTTTCCATGGAAAAGCGTCGTGGACAACATTGCTTATGGACCGATCGTTCAACGCCGCATGTCACGCGAGCAGGCGTTGCGCGCGGCGCACGCGCTGCTGGAGCGCGTCGGCTTGGCGGACGTTGCCCGCGCCTTTCCTCTAAAACTCTCCTCGGGCGTGCAGCGCCGGGTCGAGATGCTGCGCGCGCTGATCAACGACCCCAAAGCGCTGCTGCTCGACGAGCCCTTCCGTGCGCTCGATGCCATCTCTAAGAGCGCGATGCACGAGGAACTGCTGCGGTTGTACGAATCCACGAAAAAAACCATCTTCTTCATCACGCACGACCTCGACGAGGCGATTCTCCTCGCCGATCGGGTCGTCGTCAGCGCGACGCGGCCGGCGCGGGTCAAACGCGTTCTGCACATCGACCTTCCGCGGCCCCGGTCGCCGCTCATGACGGCCAGTCGTGAGTTCCTCGACCTGCGAGCGCAGCTGACGGGCGTCGTTCACGAAGAGGCCGAGAAAGCGCTGCGCCGCGGCGAGCGCGAGCTGGCATGAGGCTCGAAGGCGTGTTGACCGCGGTGCGCGTGAGCGCCGCGCGCGGAACGGGCCTGCGGACCAAACGCGTCGGAAGCGTGCGCGTGCTGCGCGGCGTCGCCGGCATCGTGGGATTCCTCGGGCTGTGGGAGCTCGGCGTGCTTGCGCACGTTCCGATCCTCGCGCAAATTCCGGCGCCGCTCGAGGTCGCGCGCGCGCAGTGGCAGTTGCTGCACCAAGCGCGTTACTATGTCGACTGGCTGGTCAGTCTCGAACGCGTCTCGGCCGGCTTTCTCATCGCTGCAGTAGTAGGCGTCCCGCTCGGACTCCTGATGGGCTGGCGAGCCAAGTTCCGCTATCTGACGTTTCCGGTCTTCGAAATTCTGCGGCCGATTCCGCCGCTGGCGTGGGTTCCGCTCTCGATTGTTTTCTGGCCGACAACGGAGTCGAGCATCGTCTTCGTGATAGTCCTGGGTGCGTTCTTTACCGTGGTGCTCAACACGCTCGCGGGCGTGCGCGCCATCGACCAGCGCTACATCCGCGCCGCGATCTCGCTCGGTGCGACGCCGCCAACCGTCTTCCGGCGCATCATTCTGCCCGGCGCGCTGCCTTCGATCTTCACCGGCTTGACGGTGGGGATGGGGATTACTTGGTCGGTCTTGATCGCGGCGGAGATCATTGCGGGGAAGAGCGGCCTCGGCTATATGACCTGGGAAGCGTACGTCGCCGGAGCATTCCCGATCATCGTCGCGGGCATGTTCAGCATCGGCGTAGCCGGTTACGCGTCGAGCGCAGTGGTACGCCTCGTTGCCCGCTATGCGATGCCGTGGACGAAGCCGTTCTAGCGCGGGGGCTGCAAGTCCGCAGCGTCGTCAAGACCTTCGCTGGAAGCGGAGACGAGGTGACGGTCGTCGACGGTTGTTCGTTTTCGGTACCTCACGGAACGCTCAGCGTTATGCTCGGGCCGTCCGGCTGCGGGAAGACGACGCTGGTCAACCTGATCGCCGGCTATGAGGTGCCGACCGCGGGTGAGATCCTGCTCGACGGGATCCGCGTGCGCGGGCCGGGCGCCGAACGCATCGTCGTCTTTCAGGAATCGGCGCTCTTCCCGTGGATGACCGTGCTCGATAACGTCACGTTTGGGCCGCAGTCGCGGCGCGGCCGCACCGATGCAGCGTTTCGGGAGCGCGCCCGCGCCCTGCTCGCCGACGTTGGTCTCGACGAGTTCGCGTATCGCTACCCGAGCCAGCTCTCGGGCGGGATGCAGCGCCGCGCGGAGCTGGCACGGGCGATCGTCAACGAGCCCTCGCTCATGCTCTTGGACGAGCCCTTTCGCGGCCTCGACGCGATGACGCGCGAGCTGATGCAAGAGCAGTACCTCCGGCTTTTCGAAGCACACTCCCGCACGACGCTCTTTGTAACCTCCGAACTGCGAGAGGCGATCTTTCTAGCCGATCGTCTGCTGATTATGACACCGCGGCCGGCACGCGTGCGTCGCGCGATCGACGTTGACTTGCCTCGACCGCGCGAGCTCGGAATGCTTGCCTCGGCTCGCTTTCGGGAAATTTACGAAGAGGCGTTGCTGACGCTTGAGGAGCCCACATGGCCAACCGCCGCCACTTCTTGAGCGTCGCGCTCGCAGCCGGCTCGACGCTCGCCGCCGGCGAGCTTGCGCGAGCTGCCGGCGATGCCGACGACGACCGCCCGAATACGCTAGGCGCGCCGCTCTCGCCGTACGGATCGCCTTCTCCGTTCGAACGCAGCGTGGTGCGCGTAGCGACCACGCTCACGCCGACGAAA
>JASHXG010000025.1 GCA_030043675.1 Vulcanimicrobiota bacterium | reverse complement strand
CCATAGTAGCACGATCGCTCCGATGAGGGCGCAGACGATACTCGGAAGGTTGAAGCCGGTAATGCCCGTGTGACCGAAAAAGCCGTAAATCCAGCCTCCGATCAAGGCGCCTAGAATGCCGACGACGATGTCGGCGATGATGCCGCCGGGCGCTTCCCCCGGCACGAGCCAGCGGGCGACCAGCCCAACGATCAACCCGAAGATGATCCACGCGATGATGCCCATTAGGGTCCTCCTCGGCAGTAGCCGGACGGCGGGCGACCGAACCTTATTTCGGCTATGGGGCGTACTTTCATCTGCGCGCTTGCAGCGCTCGGCCTTGCAACGGCGTCCGCGCTCGCGACGCCACCGGCTGCGACTGAGATCACGGTTTCGGGAACCGGAAGCGTTTCGCTGCCGCCCAACGTCGCCACGGTGAACGCCGCCGTGGAAACGAATGCCGCGAACGCCAACGACGCGGTCGCTCAAAACAATGCGATCTACAATCGTGTCGTCACCGCCCTGGAGCAGCTCGGCGTCGCGCGCAGCGACATTTCGCTGGCCTATTACAACGTAAACTATAATCCGCGGCCCGCGGTCGCGCCGGTCAACCCGGACGCGGAGCGCTACGGCTACACCGTTTCGCGCGGCTTCATGGTGAAGGTTCGCGACCTGGCCAAGGCGGGTCGAGTGGCCGACGCGTGCACGAGCGCGGGCGCGACCGCGATCAACGGAATCTCCTTCGGGTTGTCCGACCCGGGCGTGGCGCGGTCGCAAGCCGCGGCCAAAGCCGTCGCCGACGCCCGCTCCAATGCCGAAGCTCTAGCTCACGCTACCGATCTGCGTATCGTCGCGCTGAAGAGCATCGAACTAGGGGGAGGACTGGTCGGTCCGGTTCCGCTGATGCGGGCGGCGGCCGTTCCGGCTGCTGCGACCGAGTTCGACCAATCGAACGTGAACGTGACGATGACGGTCACCGCCGTCTTCCTCGCCGAGCCGTAAGAAGGTCACGGCGAAACCTCCGCGCCTGCGGCTGGTAGACTAAGCGATGAACGCTCTCTGCGATAGCTGCGGTCAGACACCCGCCCCGATCTCCCACGGGCGCCAGCAGCTCTGCAACGCGTGCGCGCAAAGGCGCAGCCTCACGAACGCTCTTCCCTTCGTCGGCGCCGCGCTGGCCGCCGCCGGTCTGATCGCCGGCAGCGCGTTGCTTGCGGAGCGGATGCAAAACGAAGGCGGGAGTGCCTCGCCCCTCGACGAGTTGGGAAGGCGCTTGCGCGGCGGCACCCCAACGCTGGCGGCCTACTCGCGGGACCTCACCGAACTCGCACGCGAAGGCAAGCTGGATCCGGTTGTCGGACGCGACGAAGAGATCGAGCGCGTGATCTCTATCCTCGCTCGACGCAGCAAAAATAACCCGTGCCTCGTCGGCGAGCCCGGCGTCGGGAAGACGGCGATCGTCGAGGGACTCGCCCAGCGCGTAGCAGGCGGCAACGTGCCGGCAGCCCTGCGCGGCAAGCGCGTCCTCGCGCTCTCGCTTGGCCCGCTGGTCGCCGGAACGAAGTACCGCGGCGAGTTTGAAGGACGCGTCAAGCGCATCCTCGACGAAGTTAAGCGCAGCGCACGTGACGTCATTCTCTTCATCGACGAGCTGCATACGCTCGTCGGCGCCGGTGCCGCCGAAGGTGCTCCGCTCGACTTGAGCTCGATGATCAAGCCGGAGCTCGCGCGCGGCGACTTGCAGTGCATCGGGGCGACGACCTTTGACGAGTACCGCAAGTACGTCGAATCCGATGCCGCGCTCGAACGGCGTTTTCAGCCGGTCATGGTACAGGAGCCGACCATCGAGGAGACCGTCGAGATCCTGCGGGGATTGCGCGACCGTTACGCGAGCCACCATCACGTGCGTATCGAGGACGATGCGATCGAGGCCGCAGCTGCGCTCTCGGCTCGCTACATCGCCGATCGTTTTCTGCCCGACAAGGCGATCGATCTCGTCGACGAAGCCGCGGCCTCCGTTGCGCTGGCGAACAAAGGCGCAATCGACCGGCCTCCGGTGACGCGCGATGACGTCGCGTCGGTCGTCGCGCGCTGGACCGGCATTCCGCAGAGTTCGCTGACCTCTTCGCAAGCCAATCGCTTGCTCGAGCTCGAGCGTACGCTTTCGAGGCGCGTGATCGGGCAAGAGCGCGCGATCGGCGCGGTCTCGGACGCGATTCGGCGCGCGCGGACGGGTTTACACGATCCGCGTAAACCGTTGGGGAGCTTTCTCTTCAGAGGGCCGAGCGGCGTCGGCAAGACTGAGCTCGCGAAAGCGCTGGCCGAAGCGCTTTTCGGCAGCGAAGCGGCGCTCGTGCGCATCGATCTCTCCGAGTTCACCGAGCAACACACCGTCTCGCGATTACTTGGCGCACCGCCCGGTTATGCCGGGCACGACCAGCCTGGGCAGCTCACCGAGCCGGTGCGACGCCGCCCCTACTGTGTCGTGCTCTTCGATGAGCTCGAGAAGGCGCATCCGGATGTTGCCGCCATACTGCTGCAGATTCTCGATGACGGGCGCGTCACCGACGCCAAGGGACGGACGATCGACTTTCGTCACGCGCTCATCATCTTGACGACGAACCTCTCCGACGACGAACTGCCCTTCGCCTTGCGCTCCGAGCTGCTCAACCGGATCGACGAGATCGTGCAGTTCGACGAGTTGGGCCTCGAAGAGATCGAGGCGATCGTTACCATTCACGTCGACGCGCTCGCCCAGCGCCTCGGCGCGCGCAACGTAACGCTCCGGCTGTCGGACGAGGCAAAACTCTACTTGGCGCGCGTCTCCATCGGCGCCGGAAGCGGAGCGCGTTACGTCCAGCGCACGGTTTCGCATTACGTCTCGACGCCGCTCTCCACCGCGCTGTTGCGCGGCGAACTCACGGAAGGGCGCGGCGCCGACGTCACCCTCGAGGGCGACGTATTGCGCGTGCAGGCAGCCTAAGGCACGAGCGCCGCGCTGAGGCTCGTCGGCGGAGAGAGCGCCAGCGCCTGTGGAGCGCTTACCCCATTCGAAATGGTCGTCCACTGCGCGGCCGCGTACGGCGGTGGATATTCGGTAACGCTATTGTTGCCGTAGTTTGCGACGTAGAGGTTGTTGAGGGCGTCGATCGCTAGCGCGACCGGCTGACTCTGGCCGCCGACGATCGTCGTCGGCGCGCCGGTGTACGGCGCGATGTATTCGGTAACCGTGTTCGCCCCTTGGTTGGGGACGAAGAGATTGGCCGACGTGCCCAATCCGATCGAGCCTTGCTCGTTCACGCCGTTTGTGATCGTCGCGACCGGCACGCTGGCATTGGAGAAGGGCGGCGCGTATTCGACCACCGAGTTGGGCGTTGAGTTCAGGTTGGTGACGAAGAGATTGCCTCGTCCGTCAAGCGCCAGCGAGTTGGGGGCGTTCAGGCCTTTGGAGATCGTCGACGGCCCGCGGTTGTAGGGCGGCGCGTATTCAGTCACCGTATCGGCAGCCGCATTCGCAACGAACAGGTCCGCGGCACTGTCGAGGGCGAGGCCGACCGGATCGTTGATGCCCGTTACAATGCTCGTCGAAGGGCCTCCCGTGTAGGGCGGAGAGTAGAGCGTGATCGTGTTGCTGCCGTTTCCGTTGGCGACGAAGAGATTGCCGTGAGCGTCGATGGCCAGCGCCTCGGGGTGGTTGATGCTGTTGTTGATAATGGTTGGGGTCACGCCTGCATAAGGAGGGGCGTATTCGCTGACGCTCCCCGGCTGATTGGCGACGAAAAGGTCACCCAGCGCATCAAAGATCAAGGCCTGCGGATCGGCGACCGCGCTCTGAAGCGTCGCCAACGGCGCGCTCTGACCGTTGACGTACAAGGTTACGGTGTTGATGCTGGAGTTGGCGACCGCGAGAATTTGGCGTACGTCGACCCGCGTCGTGCCGGTGCATTCGGCGCCGCCTTGGGCGCAAGGGTTCGTCGCCCCCAAATAGGTCACGGTGGCGCGCACGGTTGCCGTGTTGGTACCGGCTGAAGCGGCCGCCGTTACGTAGAACAGATTCGAGGCGACGGTCGCCGTTTGGCTCACCGTCACCGGGAGCGAGCCACCCGATGGACTGATCGAGAAGCTCGCCGGCGCGCCGCCGATGATGACGTTGTTGTTTGCGTCGAGGAGCTCGACCAGCAATGCGTGCTTTCCGGCGCCATAGAGATCGATCCCGCCCTGCGGGTTGACCCCACTCATCAACGAAGCCGGGACGATCGCGAGCTGCGCGGGAACGGCGTTCAGCGTCAGGTTGACGACGGTATTCCCGCCGGGCGCGACCGTAAATGCGATTGCCGAGGGCGGAGCGAGCGCGCCCCCTGCCGCGCTCCCCGACGCATAGGGCGCGATCGTGCCGGTATAGGATCCGGCGGCCAGCTGCAGGCTGGCCTGACAAAGGGTCCCCCCCGCGGAGGGAGTGCAACCGTTTGCGTTCGGTCCGATCGCGACCGTCTGGCTGATCGACATCGGACCGGTCACGTTGATCGCGAGCGTCTGCGCGCCTGGTGCCGACGGCGCCGCCGGCACCGACGCGCTTAAGTTCCCCGGGGCCGCGGCTCCGGCCGCGACCCCTGGAACGGTCGAGGTTAACGGCGGGGTCACGACCGGCCCACCTCCCGTCGTCGCGGTCGGCGCGGCGTAGTTGGGCGGCACGTGAATCCGCACGATCGTATTTCCGCTGCCATTACTTGCCGCCGAGTTGCCTGCCGGCATCATCAAGCCGCCCGCTCCGCCCTGTCCGGAGCAAGCAACAAGGAAGGCCGCCGCCAGGAGCGAGGCAGCGACGCGTAACAGCTGCGCCCGCGATCTTCCGACGAACATCGTATGAGAGGCGCAGTATTACCTGACCGCGCCTCCCGACCCTACCGAAGGATGCGTTCGACGTCGGTGCGCATCGCGGCCGGCGAGAGTTCGCCGACGACGACGTTGCGGACGATCCCCTCACGGTCGATGAAGACGTGCACCGGCAGCCCGTTCACGCGGTAAGCGTCCCGCAGCGTACCTTGGTCCACCACGGCCGGGTAAACGAGGTGGTGTTCCTGACGGAAGAGGGTGGCTTTGCGTGCCGACTCGAGTACGTCCACCCCGACGACTTGCAAGCCGCTTGCCGCATACTGCCGTTGCAAGGCATTAATCGTCGGAGCTTCCTCGTTGCACGGCGGACACCACGTCGCAAAGAAATTGAGATAGATTGCTTTTCCGCGCAGCGATTCCAACGAGAGTGTTGGTCCGGGAACGCTCGGTTCGGAGAAATCGGGCGCCGGCGCGCCCACGCGCGCGATTTGAGGCGACGTCGAAGTTGCCTTGCCGCCTTGCGCGCATGCGGCGAGTGCGAAAGCGGCAAGCACGAAGCCGCCGATCGATACGTTCGTTCTAGCCATAACTCGGATAGGCGACTGCCTGCAGATCATGTTGCATCTGCTCGATCAGTTCGCCGACGCTCGCAAAAAGCCGCTGTTCGCGCACGTACCGCAGCTCCCGCAGCGCCAGCTCACGTCCGTAGATCGTCGTGCGGAAATCCCGCAGCCAAGCCTCGATCGTGCGCCGACCGCCGTCGAATTGTGGATTCGTCCCGATCGAGACCAGCGCGGCGTAATCTCGCCCGTCGTACCGTGCGACCGCCGAATAGACGCCGTCTTTGGGCAGCAATTTCGGCGGCACGCGCACGTTAGCAGTCGGGAACCCCAAGGCATGCCCGCGTCCGGCGCCGACTTCGACGACGCCTCGAATTTCGTAGCCGGTGCCGCCCAGCAGAGCATCGGCCTGCGCGAGCTCGCCGTCGGCGACCAAACCTCGGATGCGCGTGCTCGAGATGCGCGTCGTGCCGTCGCGCACGTTCTCGACTGGAACCAACTCGGCGCCGTGCTGCGCAAGATACTCGCCCATGAGTGCCACGTCGCCGGCACGCTTGTGCCCAAAACGAAAGGTCGTTCCGACCGTTACCCCGCGCGCACCGAGGCGTTCGATCAAAATGTTCAGGAAGGCTTCGGGCGCGAGCGTCGCGATGTCGCCGTCGAAGGTCACGAAGAAACACTCTTCAAACCCGGCTGTAGCGAAGAGATCGAGGCGCTCCTCCGGCGTGCAGAGCAACGGCGGCTCCGTCCCCGGACGCAAGAAGGAAGCCGGATGATTCGCGAACGTCAGCACGCCGGAACGCCAGCCTGGTTTGCGTAGGCGCAGCGTTTGGCGCGCAATCTCGCGGTGCCCGCGATGAAATCCGTCGAAAAACCCGATTGCAAGAACCAGCGGCCGGTCGCATTCGCGCGCGAGCTCGTACGAGATATTCATCACACCAAGACTTTTCTGGGAGCCAGCAATGCGCCGAGCGCTTCGCCGACTCCAAGCAGAGTGCGCGACGAGTCGCGGACGAAGACGTGACGGCCCGTCGCCCCTTGCGGCAACGGAACGACGCGTCCGGCGCGAAAATCGACGCACGCGCGCAGGTCGAGCACGATGGTAGGAAACGGGATGATGTGTTCAGGCGCGATCAACGCTTGCTCCGGAGCGGCGGCGATCTCGTCGAGTGTTCTCGCTTCGTAGAGCACGAACGGGCCCGAGGCCTCGCGCACCAACGCACCCATGTGCGCCGGAGTGCCGATCGCCGCGCCGAGCTCGTGACAGAGCGTGCGCACGTACGTCCCCTCGCTGCAGGCAATCCGCAGGCGCGCCGTGGCCGGCCGTTCGACGCCAAGGAGCGTGAGCCCGTAGATGGTGACCGAGCGGGGCTTACGCTCGACGCTCTTTCCCTCGCGCGCGAGCTTATAAAGCCGTTCGCCCCGATAGTGAGCCGCTGAGTACATCGGCCTCACCTGCGCGATCCGGCCGACGAAGCGGTGGAGAATCGCGTCAAGACGCTCTGGCCAGTCCGCAGGCACGCAAGCGCGCTCGACCGTTTCCCCGTGAGCATCTTGCGTGGTCGTCGATCGCCCGAGCACCATCGTGCAGGCGTAGGCTTTACGCTGATCGGGCAGCAGCGGGATTAGCCGCGTTGCTTTGCCGACGGCGATCGGAAGCACGCCGGCCGCCTGCGGGTCGAGCGTGCCGAGGTGACCGGCCGCGAGCTTGCGATCGCGCGTATAGGTCGCATAGATCCGCCGCACGCGCGCGACGGCTTGCGCGGAGCTGGGACCGGCCGCTTTGAACAGGTTGACGAAGCCAAGCACAGCGCTATGCCGTCTCGGCGCGGCACTACAAGCCTTCGCTGCTCAGCGCAGCGTCAACCGCCGGAAATGCTTCTTCCAACGACCCGTAAAAGGTCAGTCCCGAAGCGCGAAAATGGCCGCCGCCGCCCAGACGTTGCGCCGCCGCCTGCACGTTGACGCGGCCAGTCGAACGCAGGCTCACTCGGATCTCGCCTTCGATCGCCTTGAAGAGCGCGGCAACCTCGACGCCATCCTGGCCGAGCAGCACGTTCACGACGTCCTCGACGTCCTCACCGTCGGCGCCGGTTCGCGCGAGCATGGCGTCGTTGACATACGAATAACAGTAGCGCCCACCGTGCTCAAAACGCATCGCGTCGATGATGAGTCCTAACAGCTTAGTTGCGGCGACGCGTTTGCGGAGAAAAACCTCCTCGGTAATCTCGTCCTTGTCGGCACCCAGCCGCATCAGCTCGGCGGACAGATCCAGCGTCTGTGCCGTCGTATTCGAGTGCATGAAGCCGCCCGTATCGGTCATGATGGTCGTGAGCACGCAGGTCGCGATGCGGGCATCGATCGGAACGCGTAGCGCTCGCAGCAGGTGCATGACGACGCTGCCGGTGGAGCATTCGTCCTCCAGCACGAAGTTCAACTTGCCGAAGAGCTTGTTGCCGAGATGGTGGTCGATGTCGAGCATGTTCTCTCGCTGCACCGGCGGCAGCAGCTCGCCTGCCCGCCGCCAGTCGCTCATGTCAAAAAAGACGTAAAGGGCGTCGTCGGCCAGATCTGCCGGAAGCTCGCGCGTGACCAAATTGGCATCGGGCAGGAAGCGCAGGTTGCGCGGAACGGCGTCTTGTCCGAAATAGTGGACGCGCTTGCCCAGGCGTTTGAGCGCCAATCCAAGAGCCAAACCGGCGCCCAGCGTATCGCCGTCGGGCTTCATGTGACTCACCATCACGAATGTGCTGCGGCGGCGCAGCTCGTCGGCGACTTCATCCGCTGTCGCCAGACGCGGCGTGCTTTCGATCATCGACCCTCCTCGGAAGCGGATCCTGCTGCCGCTTCGCGCAACGTCTGTGCCAGTTTGATTGCCCGTTCCGCCGAGCGATCTTCGACGAAAAGCAGTTCGGGCGTGTGGCGCAAATCGATCCTTCGTCCGAGTTCCCCACGTAAGAACCGACCGGCATGACGAAGCGCGTCGAGCGATTGTCGTGCCTGATGACGATCGCCGATCACCGACACGAAGACCTTGCAGCGGTGCAAATCGTCGCTCACCTCGGCGCGCGTGACGGTAACGAAGGCCAAGCGTGGGTCCTGCAACTCTTGCGAAATCAGCGTTCCGAGAATTCGCTGAATCTCATGATCGATCTTGGCAATCCGCTGGGCCTTCACGCGCGCACCAGCTCCGGCGCGACGCGCTCGGTCGTAAATGCTTCGATGACGTCGCCCTCTTTGAGGTCCTGGAATCTCGCGATTTGGATGCCGCACTCGAAGCCCTCGGTCACCTCGCGCACGTCGTCTTTGAAGCGGCGCAGACTCTCGATCTCACCCTCGAAGACGACGGTCCCATCGCGGATGACGCGTGCATTGGCGTTGCGCGTGATGCGTCCCCCCGAAACGTAGCATCCAACGATCGTTCCGACTCGGCTGACTTTGAAGACTTGACGCACCTCGGCTCGACCCAGGATGACCTCGCGCTCGACCGGCGCCAACATTCCCCGCATCGCCTTCTTGAGATCGTCCTCGATCTCGTAGATCACCTGGTAGAATCGCAAGTCGACGCCTTCGTTCTCGGCCAAACGGCGCGCCGTTTCGTCGGGTCGGATATTGAAACCGATCAGCACGGCATTGGAGGCGCTGGCCAGGTTGACGTCGTTTGGCGAGATTGCTCCAACGCCGCCGTGAATTACGCGAATCTCGACATCGTCGCTCGACAGCGACTCCATGCGCGTCCTGAGCGCTTCGAGAGAGCCCTGTCCGTCGGCCTTGATGATGAGATTGAGCATCTTGCGGCCTTCGGCCGGCATCGACATGAACGTCTCGAGCGAAACACGCTGGGTTCCGGTTGCCGCCATGCGCACGTCGCGCCGGCGCGTGGCGCGCTTCTCGGCCGTCTCGCGCGCGACGCGCTCGTCGCTGACGACGCTGAGCATGTCGCCGGCCGCGGGCACGTCCGAGAGACCCATCACCTCAACCGGAATCGAGGGGCCGGCTTTCTTGACTTGTTTGCCCTTGTCGTCGATCAAGGCGCGCACTTTTCCAAACGTGCCGCCGGCCACGACGATGTCGCCGACCCGCAGCGTGCCGTTTTGGACGAGGACCGTCGCAACGGCGCCGCGTCCACGATGGAGCGCCGACTCGATGACGACACCCGTCGCGCGACGGTTCTTGTTGGCACGCAACTCACGAATATCGGCTTCCAGCAATACGGTGTCGAGCAGGCTATCGATGCCGTCGCCCGTTTTCGCCGAAACCGGAACCATCTCGACGTTGCCGCCCCAATCGACCGGTTGCAATCCTTCCTCAACGAGCTGCTGCTTCACGCGATCCGGCTGCGCATCGGGTCTGTCCATTTTATTGATCGCGACGACGATCGGGACGGTCGCGGCCTTCACGTGCGCAATCGCTTCTTTGGTTTGAGGCATGACGCCGTCGTCGGCCGCCACGACGAGAATCGCTACGTCGGTCACCTTGGCGCCGCGCGCGCGCATCGCCGTGAACGCTTCGTGGCCGGGCGTATCGACGAAAGTGATCTTCCGATCGTTACGCTCGACGGTATACGCGCCGATCTTCTGCGTGATGCCGCCCGCTTCGCCCGCCGCTACGTTGGCCGCTCGAATCTTGTCGAGCAGCGACGTCTTTCCGTGATCGACGTGGCCGAGCACCGTCACGACCGGCGGCCGCGGCGCCAGCATTTCGGGCTTGTCTTCTTCTTGCTCGACCGTAACCTCTTCGCCGGCCTCTTTGACGACGGCGTTGAAACCGAAGCGCTTCGCAACCTGAATGGCGACGTCGCTCGAGATATTTTGGTTGATCGTCGCCATGGTGCCGATCTTAATCAGCTCGGTAATCACGTCTTTGACCGGTACGATCATCGACGTTGCCAACTCTTGGACGGTCAGCAGGTCGGGAATCTCGATGGTCTCGAGCGCGCGCGGTGGTATGGCCGCGACGTGATCGCCGCGCTTCTTGCGCTGCCGCTCCTTCTCGAGCAGCAGCTCTTTCTCGCGATCTTTCTTGGCGGTCGCCTTCTCCTCGTGGATGCGTGCTCGATCCCCCGGCCGTCCGCCGGCCGAGGGCGCGGGCATTTCGGTAACGGTGGCCATCGACCCGGGCTGGCCGGGCATCGGCCGTCCGGGTGGGACCCCGGGACGGAATGGACCGTTTCCAGCCGACCGTCGAGGCGGCGGCATCGCGCGAGGCGGCGCGGCTTGACGCGGGGCACCCAGGGTCGCGCCTCGGCCGCCCTGCCCGGGCAGCGCTTGTCCGGGACGGGGTGCGACTCC
>JASHXG010000221.1 GCA_030043675.1 Vulcanimicrobiota bacterium | reverse complement strand
TGGCATTCTGCTCGATCAGCGCGGCGAATCTCTGGCTCTCGTCGACGATCGCGGCCGCATCATCGAAGGAAGCCGGCTGCTCGCGCTGCTGACGGTCTTGGTCGCCAGCGTCGTGCCGCATGCGCGTATCGCCGTCCCCGTGATGGCTCCGACGGCAATCGAAACGGTCGCCGAGCTGTACGGCGCGACGGTCGTGCGCACGCGCACCGAGCGCCGCTCGATGATGGCGTTAGCCGCGCAGGAAGGCTCGTCGCTCGCCTTCGCCGGCGGAGCCAACTACGAGCTGATCTTCCCCGAATTCGCTCCGGTTTTCGATTCGCTCTACGGCGCGGCGAAGATCATGGAGCTCATCGCAAGTCAAGGCCGCCCGTTGAGCGCCATCGTGGATGAGCTCCCCTCGTGGCACTTGGCCTCACGTCGGGATCACTGCCCGTGGGAGCGCAAGGGCGAGATCATGCGCCGCCTGCTGGCCGAAACCAACGGCGAGAACGTCCAGCTGACCGACGGCATTCGCGTAACGCGCGACGGGGGCTGGGTTCTCGTGCTTCCCGATGCATCCGATCCGCTCTTCAACGTGTATGCCGAAGGCCGCTCCGATGCCGAAGCGCGCCACTACGCCGATGAAATCGCTTTGCGGATCGAAGAGCTGGCTCGCGGGTAGTCAAGACGATTCTGCGACGCCGCTGCGATAGGCATTGAGCACGTCGCGTCGCGTGACGATGCCCGTCAGCCTTCCGCTTTTTGAGTCGACGACCGGCAACAACGGCGTTTGCGGATCCGCCAGCGAGATCGCAGCCTGCTCCAACGTGTCGCCCGACGAGAGCGTCACCGAGGGCGGTCGCCGGATCTCATCGACGCGCAAGTTCCCGTCGGGGTGTTCGGCAAGGCTTGCGGCGATTGCGGAGACGGCCACGAGTCCGATAAAGCGCCGGTCGTCGACGAGCGGCACGACGAGCTCGTCGCTGTCGCGCAAGCGCGCGGCAACCTCTCGCACCGTCTCCCCGCAGCGCGCGACGACGGGGGCCTCGCGCTCGACCGAGCCGACGCGAACGCGCGCGAAGAACCCCGGATTGCGCGCACGTATCCAGTCGATGCCTTGCCGCACGAGCTTCATCTCGTAGATCGTGTAGCCGAGCAGCCGGCGCCCAATGAGCGTCGCGATGACCGTGCTGACCATCAACGGGAGAATGATCGTGTAATCGCTCGACATCTCGAAGACGATCATGATAGAGGTGATCGGCGCCTCTGCGGCGGCGGCGAAGACCGCGGCCATCGCGACCAGACCGTAGGCCGCGGCGCCGGCCGTCCACGCCGGAAAGGCTAGGTGCGCGACCGTCCCAAACGCGTCGCCGAGCATCGCGCCGGTAAAGAGAGAGGGTGCGAAGATGCCGCCGCTGCCGCCGGCTCCCAGCGTCAACGCCGTGGCTACCGGCTTCAATGCTGCCAGCGCGAAGGCGTGAGCGGCAGGCACGTGCTGCGAGAGGACCGCATCGACGCTTTCGTAACCGACGCCGAAAATTTGCGGGTACTTGATGCCGATGATTCCGACGAGACCGAAGCCGAGCGCCGCTTTGATCCACGCGGCTAGCCGCCATCCGTCGAAGCGGTCCTCGATGAAGTAGAGCAGCTTGACAAAGCCGGCGGCCCAAAAAGCGGCGATCACACCGAGCACCGCGTAGAGGAGCAGCTCGGCCGGCGAGACGAGAGAGAAAGCCGACGCGGTGAATGAAGGATGGTTCCCGAAGAACGAGCGGCCGATCACCGCCGCGACGACGCTGGCGACGACGATCGATGCAAACGAGCGCGGCTCGAACCTTCCCAGGATGACTTCCGCCGCAAAGAACACCCCGCCGATCGGCGCGTTGAAGGTTGCCGAAATGCCGGCGGCGGCGCCGCAGGCCACGAGCGTTCGAACGATCGTCGACGGCGCGCGAACGATTTGGGCCAGAACTGAGCCGATTGCCGAGCCGATCTGCACGATGGGACCTTCACGGCCGACACTTCCTCCAAACCCGATGCACGTCGCCGAGGCGAGGCTCTTCACCGCAATGACGCGTGGTCGCATGACCCCGCCGTGCAGCGCAACCGAAGCCATGACCTCCGGAACTCCATGGCCCTTGGCCTCTTTGGCAAATCGATTCACGATGAAGCTGGTAGCGATCCCGCCGATCATGAGGACCGGCACGACATTCGCGTGGCCGAGAAACCGGAAGGCCGGTGCGATAACCTCCATCGCGAGACGCGATTGCAAGAAAATCAGGTAGCGGAAGCCCACGGCACCGAGTCCGCCGCCCACCCCGACGATCATCGCAGCGATCAGCAAGAAAGTGCTTTGCGAAAGCGACAGACGTCCAAACTCGAGACGGTAACCTCGGGCCGTCTCGACGTAGCGGGCTGTGGGCATTCAAAAAGCCAACTTGCGGGCGAGCAGATCGAGGACGATCGGCCAGGTGTAGTGCTCGGCGGTCGCCTGACCCGCCGCGCGCAGCGTTCGCGCAAGCGCCGGGTCGTCGACGAGCGCGTCGAGATACGAAGCCAGTTCGGCCGGGCTTGCCGTGTCGCAGACGATCGCATTTTCGAACGGTTGCGCGTACTCTTCGCCGGTCGATCCGGTCACGGCGACGCCGCCGGCCGCCATGACTTCGAGTCCGACGAGACCGAACGGCTCGCGCCCGCTGTTGGCCAGGACCGCATCGGCGACGTGATAGAGCGTGAGCAGCGCTTCTTCGGGCACAAAGCTGCGGACGTTGATGATCGGGCCGTGTGCGCGCGCTACCGCTTCGAGCACCGCCGCAGGCTCGCGCGACTCGACGGTAAGATTTTCCACCTCCAACCCAAGGTGATGGGCGCGCGCAAAGACGCTGTCGCCATAGGCTTCGCGGCCACCGCGGACAACCAAGGTTGCTTGTGGATGTCGCGTGCGAATCGTCGCAAAAGCGTCGACGGCCGGGATCCAGCGCTTCTCTTCCTCGAAGCGCGCGACTTTGACGAAGAGCGGCCGGTGCAGCTGCGCGTCGCTGAGCGCGCGCACGAGTTCCTCGGGCGGGCCGCCCAGAATGCGGTCGGGTATGCCGTTCGGAATCACCAGCGAGTCGACGCCGCGCGACTGCAGCTCGAACTTCATGTACCGGCTGACGGTCGTGATCCGCGCCGCACGCGTAAGCGCCTGCCAATCGATCGTGTGAAAGCCGTAGGTGTTGTTGGCATTCCACGTGAGAACGGCGCGATCGCGCAGGTTCCGCTCGCGCAACAGACGGTCGAGCAGAATCGCGGCCGGCGCGGTCTGCCAATCTTCGGCGACGACCAGCACCGACTCGCCGCGCCGCGCGGCCGGCTCGACGATCGCGTCGGCCACAAACGGCGGGACGCTGCGCGTATAATCACCCATCTTGCCGATCTCGCCGTCGTAGACGCTGGCCGGATAATAGGCCGATATCCACTGAGACCAGCGCCGGTATTCCAGGTTCGGCGCCGCCTGCTCGACCGCAGCGCGTACCGGATCGCCCACGAAGACCAGGGTCGTCTTCACGCCGGCCGCGGCCAGCGCAGCGCTGAGCTCCGTCACGCGCGTTCCGAGCCCGCCGACCAGCGAGTAGGGGTCGGGACCCTCGAACGAAAGAATGACGGCGTTGTGCGCAAGGGCGGCCATGTCGCGCTCTTGGTACCGTCGCTCGCCTTCACCTCTCAATCTTGGGTAGAAACAAGCTGAAACGATGATCGAACTCGCACAACGAACCTGCGTTCCATGTCGCGGCGGCGTGCCGCCGCTGACCGACGAAGAGATTGCGCCGCTTCTCGGGCAGCTCGATCCCGAGTGGCGCGTCGTCGAGCGGAGCGACGTCAAGCACGGGCTCGTGAAGGTGTTAACGCGTGAGTATCGCTTCAAGAACTTTGCCGAGGCGATGCGGGGCGCCGTTCGCATCGGCGAGATGGCGGAAGAACAACAGCATCACCCCGACCTGCGCGTCTCGTGGGGAAGACTCGACGTCGAAATATGGACGCACAAGATCGGCGGATTGACCGAAAGCGACTTCGTCTTCGCCGCGAAGTCCGACGCGCTGCTGCGCGCCTAGAGGTTACCATCGCACAGTTTAGAACTTCCAGCAGCGAGCGCTACTTTGAGGACTACGTTCCGGGGTCGGTCTACGAGTTCGGATCGATCACCCTGAGCGAAGACGATATCGTCGAGTTCGCGCAGCGCTACGATCCGCAGTACTTTCACATCGACCGCGAGCGCGCAACGCACGGACCGTTTGGCGGCTTGATCGCCAGCGGCTGGCAGACCGGAGCCGTCGTGATGCGCCTTTTCGTCGACCACTATCTCTCACACGCCGCCAGCCTCGGCTCCCCGGGGATGGACGAGATTCGCTGGCTTCGTCCGGTACGGCCCGGCGATACTCTGCGCATTCGCGTTACCGTCCTCGAGAGCCGCGTCTCGCGCTCGAAGCCGGATCGCGGGATCGTCAAGGCTTCCATCGAGGCGTTCAACCAACGCGACGAACTGGTCGCCACCATGGTCGGGAGCAACTTCATCGCGCGGCGAGGCGGCAGTTCGTGATCTATCATTTTTGTGACGACTCCTTCGGCCCGCCATTCGAACGGCGAACGATCGCATTTGCGCGCGAGCACCGCGTCCCGGTAACGATCGTTCGCGCAGCAGGGCGCACGCGCGGCCCGCGATCACGCCTGCGTTCGGCCGCGCGCTGGGTCGCCGAACGTTTAGGCGGCTCCTCGATCCGCCGCTTTGTCGTCGAGGACGTCAACGCTCCGCCGTTTCGCGACCGCATTGGCCCGCGCGATCATGGCATCGTCACCGGCTTCAATCAGATTTTCACAGCGGAGCTCATCGCGCGATTCGGCTCGTTGGTGAACCTGCACCCATCGTTGCTGCCGTACTATCGGGGACCCGAGCCGACCGCGTGGTGCGTCCTCAACGGCGAGACGGAGACCGGTTTTACGATCCACGAGATAACGTCCCGCATCGACGATGGGCCAATTCTCTTTCAAGAGATCGTTCCAATCCAAACGAATGACGATGCGAGATCGCTCGCGCACGCCATCGCGCAGCAGGCCGCGCCCGTCTTTGCGCGCTATCTGGAGTTCGCCTCGAATGGCGGCGAGTGGTCGCGCGTCACCGTCGACGCGGCCGCGATCTACCGCAATCCAGTCGGGTATCGCTCGACGGTCTCATCGAGGAACCGGCCGAGGGTTCCAACCTAATGGCCACATGGTCGGACGTGCGCCGGTTGGCGCTCGCGTTGCCGGGCACCAGCGAGAAAGTCTCTTCGAACGGTCACCGCAGCTGGCACGTCCACAAAAAGGGCTTCACGTGGGAGCGCCCGCTGCGGCGCGCCGACCCTCGCGGCGCTCGGCGACGCGGCGCCGGCAGGGCCGATCTTGGGCATACGGACCGCGGACCTCGAGATGAAGGAGGTCTTACTCGCGAGCGATCCCGAGGTGTTTTTCACGACGCCGCATTTCAACGGCTATCCCGCGGTGCTCGTGCGTCTGCCGCGCATCGCCTCGAAGCTCCTCAAGGAAGCGATCGTTGAAGCGTGGCTCGCCGTCGCTCCCAAACGGGCAGTAACGGCCTTTCTCCAACAAAAGAAAGCGGCGCCGGGCCCTGCCCGGCGCCGCGCGCGAACGTAAGAACGCTGCAGCTTTACAAGGACCGCTGCGCGACGACGCGACCAACTGGGGGCGTCGTCTCGGCTCCATTGCCCCAGACGCCGTTGAAGCTGTTGTTGTCGTCGTTAAACCAGAACGAGAACCAGCCCGAACCATTTGGCCCCGTCCACTTCGCTCGCACCTTGTCCTTCGTTCTGAACCTTCCGTTGATCGCGATGACGGTGCCAACGTGGCAGACGACCGCCTCACCAGACTGCGTGCATCGCATCGTCCCGACGAACGCAGTAGGGCCTCCGGCACCTTTCACGTTCCAGCTGCCGGCGGCCGTAATCGGCGACGGCGGCAGGACCTTATTGCCGACAAAGGAGCCGTTTGCCGGGCGTCCGTTGTAGCCCCAGGTGCCGTTGAAACTGTGTCCGTTCGGGCTGACGTAGACGGTCACCCAGCCGGCGCCGGTCGGGCCGTGCCATTTTCCATTGATCTGCGTCTCATTGACGAACGTGCCCGTGAATCCGTTTCCGTTGGCGGCATTGTTTCCGACGATCCCATTACCTGGCTGGGTCAGCGTAATGGTCGACGTGCTGGTGCCGTTCAGGCCGCTCTGCTGAATGGTCCAGGTACCAGTAATATTCGGCTGCGCGATCACCGCGCCAAGCGACGACGCCGCGAGCGCCGTACCGCACACTATAGAAATAGCAAAACGTCTCATCTCTGCCTCCTTTGCAGGGGTGAGACCATTCAATGACGCGGTAGAGCGAGCCTGCGCACGACGGCTTTGTGGCACAGAACGGTAAGGCTCTTACTCTTTAAAGAACTTTAAAAAAGCTTGCCGTACGATCTTGCGCCGACGAAGGCGCTCGCACTCGAGCCAAACCCCCGTCGTACATGGGGGCACGACGAGGGCCGGCCGGGGCGCCCTGGTTTCTAGAACGCCCGAGCGCGCTTGTCCATGACAGCTGGAACGCCGATTTGAGTCGACCTGCGACGCGCGCGACGCCGAAGCAGGCTAGCGCACGGCCGTTGCGCCGTTCCTCGGCGACAGCGCCTGCGGCGAGAGCGTCATCAGGAGGATCGTGCCGGCGTCGAGTTCGTGCCGCTGTTGCGGGAGCGAACCATTCCTCGGTCCTCTGTTCCAGCTCGGATGTCCGGCGGGCAGCTCGCTCTGCAGTTCGGTGCGCATCTGCTCGCGCAGCTGACGGCTTTGCGTTTGGAAGGCCTGGTGTGCGGCGAGGATGCGTTGCTGCTCGGACGAGGAGAGGGCGCGATCGATCCGCGTCGCAGCGGCTTGAAGGTCCGGGTTGGGCGCGACGGCAAGCTCGCCGATGAGCAAGCCGAGTTCTCGTCGATGGTTAGCAGTGAGTGCAGATAAGATCTGATAGCGCATCTGCTGGTGGAGCTGCTCCTCCTGCGCACCGTAGCGCTCGAAGGTGGCGCGAATCGCCTGCTTCTGCTGATCGGTCAATTGTGGCGGGGCGTTGGTGTTCTGCGCGAGGGCTGTAACCGGTAGTACGCTGAGCGCTAGGGCCAGCGCGAAGAAGCTCTTGTTCATGCCCGGATCGTAAATGAACTCCGCTTGGATCGACCTGGGAATTCTCGCGGGCTTATCGAGCACTCATGCAAGCGGCATTCGAATCACGCACGCGGCTCCGCCGCCCTGCAGGTTGCACAGCCGGATGGCGCCTCTTGCACGCGCGACAACCTTTGCAGCGATGGCCAAGCCCAATCCCGTTCCGGTGATGCCTTCCGAAGCAGTGCCTCGGTAGAAGCGATCAAATGCCGACTTGAGGTCTTCCTTCGAAAAGCCCGGACCGCCGTCGCACACGGTGATCTCGCACTGGCCGTCGGCCCGACCAACGCTGACGGTCACCGGGCCATCGCCGCCGTACTTTACCGCGTTGTCCGTGAGCGCCACGAGCGCTTCGCGAAACTCCGTATCGGCAGCATGAACCGTCAGAGGCGAAGAGCTGAGCACAACGTGAAGCCGTCGTTGTTCGCCCGGTGAGAAGGACAGCGGCAGCTCGCGGACCACGTCGTTGACGTCGAACGAACTCTCTTGTAAGGGCGCTACGTGTTCGAGGCGCGCGAGCGTGATCAGCTCGTCGATCAAGGTCTTCATCCGGCGACTCTGGCTCAGCATCTTCGCTACCTGCTCCGGGGCCGCTTCGCAAGGGGTACGGGTGGCCATCGAGCTGAGGTAGCCGATGATGACGGTAAGCGGCGTGCGAAGCTGATGTCCCGCGTCGGCAACGAACTGCCGCATCTCGGCGCTCGCCTGCGAGCGCTCGTCGAGGGCGCGCGTGATCTGCCGAACGGCACGGTTGTAAGCCCGCGCGAGCTCGCCGACTTCGCTGGTATCGTTGGTGGAAACGCTTGCCGGCGTAAAATCACCCTCGCCGAAACGGTTCAGTGCCGCCGTGGTACGCAAGAGCGGGTCGAGCGAGTTCGCGGCGACGACGATTGCGATGCGCCAGGAAGCGGCGATGACGACGATCGCAAGCACCAGCATCGCCAGGAGGTAGTACTCGACGGATCGTTCGTAAAACGACGGGGCAACGAAAACGGTCGTACGAGTTCCACCGTGCGCCACGTCGATGGGGCGGATTTTTTCCATCAGCATCCGGACGATGACGTTTTGACCGGGCCAAGCGTGCCGGGGGCCATGATGCGGTACGCTGCGGTCCTCGGTGTGTGTCAACACAGGCAGCGGAGCGAGCCGTTGTGCAAGGTACGCGTCGAAAGCGTGGACGTTTCCATGCTGCGAGCGGAACGCCGTCGCTAGCGCGGGAATCTGTCGGGCCGCCGATGACATGGCTTCGCGCCCTTGGTAGGCAAGCATCTCACCGGTCACGGCCGCGATGAGCGCGGCCAAGCACAGCACGACGAGCGCGCCGGTCATGATATACCAGGTGATCAGACGGTTACGAAGCGATGCGACGCGCATGCGCGCTACGCGCGCAGGGTGTAGCCGGCGCCGCGAATGGTGACGATGAGCGGTTCGCTTTGCCCGGTCGGGTTGAGCTTTGCGCGCAGGTACGAAATGTAGGTTTCCACGCAGTTTGGCGAGACTTCGGAGTTGATGCCCCATACGAGATCGATCAACTCTTCCTTGCTGAAAACGCGCCGTGGTCTACGCATAAAGGTTTCGAGGAGCGCAAATTCACGCCCGGTCAAAGCCACCTGGAGGCGGCCACGCCAAACGATGTGTCGCTCCCGGTCCATCTGAAGATCGCCGTCCGTAAGCAGCTGCGGCTCGTCCAGCTGAGGCCGGCGCAGTGCCGAACGGATTCGCGCGATCAGCTCGGGCGTCTCGAACGGCTTCGCCACGTATTGATCGGCCCCGCGTTCCAGACCGAGCACTTTGTCGCCCGTCTCACCCTTTGCGCTCAGAATGAAAATCGGCGCCTGCGTCAGTGCCCGAAAGCGCGGAAGAATGCTAATGCCATCAATCTTGGGCATCATAACGTCGAGCAGAATCAACGACGGCTCCCATCCGCGGATCGCTTCGAGCCCGGCCGGGCCATCACGCGCCGAGCGCACTTCGAACCCTGCCGCCTCAAGCTCCGAGGCAAGCAAGCACCTAATATCTTCCTCATCGTCGATCACGGCGACGCGCGGGCGTCTGGGGTCCATGCGCATATATGCTAGGCAGTCTCTGCTGAGATGAAGCTTGGAGTGTTTTCGGCGCCAAAATGAAAGCCCCGTCAAGAGACTCGATCCTTACGGGGTCACGGGCACTGGTATCGTCAAAGGGTCGGTAAGGGGAACGGTCGTCGTCAACTCCGGGCCACTCCAAACTCGGTCCGATAGCCTTAGCCGTCATACCATTCTTGCATTAACGTTTTTCGCAACCGCGGCAGGCGCTGACGGGGGCCCGGCCGATCGCATTCGCCGGTCGCATTCAATGAAAAGGCCCGCCGACGAATCGACGAGCCTTCCCACTTCGGAGGGACGACGCTCCTGACGCCCTCCGACCTTCCGCAAGAAGTCGCGCCACCGCTCTAAGAGCGAGGCCAACTCCCATTGTTATCGGCAGCATAGGCAATTAAAGAAGCCCGCTCGCGAATCACGGCGGCACGGAGCCGCCCGCGCTCACGGAGATCGTGCGAGATCAGTGGAACGAGGGATAAAAGGAGTCGCTCAGGTGCGTCTTTGAGCCGGAGATCGAACGGATTGGCGCGACGTTGCCGCTGGCTCCGGAAGCGAACACCGCGATCGTTCCG
>JASHXG010000220.1 GCA_030043675.1 Vulcanimicrobiota bacterium | reverse complement strand
GAACAGCGGGAGCACGTAGAGCGGGACGATCAAACTCGAGAGCACGAACAGGGGCAAGGCTCCCAGCGCGGCCAGCAACGGCCACGCTCGCGGCGCGCGCCGCACGGCGGCGCCGAAGAGGGTCGCGACGATGGTCGCGACTCCCGCGGCGATACCGGTACTCTTGGCATAGTCGCCGAGCCACGATCGCGGCGTCTGTTCGCTCAAGTCAAAGCGTCGTTCCAGCGAGTATTCTTGGACGAAGGATGTCGGAAGGTCGATCAACGCGGATGCCAAGGAGAGCGTCATGGCGCAGAACGCGGGCTGAAGCCAAACAGGTCCACCGCGCGTCGCGCGGTCGGCGCCCTGCGCCAGAGGTCCATATGCGAAGGCGAGCATCGCAACGGTGCCGCGCAAGGTATCGGCCACTTCAAACGCTCGACGCATTCGCGCATATTCGGTCGCGTCTTTCGAGCGCACCGGTGAAGGGTCTCGCCACTCGCGAACGGCCTCGATCGTCCGGACCAATGCATATGCCGCGGCACACCCCGTCCCCAAGCCCAGCAGCATTTGCCGCATCTTCATGCGGCCGAGTTCGCCGCATCGCAATGGGCTCCCTGACGCGATGACGGGCTTGTACGTCTTCGGAGCGATGCCTCAAGGCGGAATCGCGATCGTTGGAAGCCGCACCCCGCCTGCGGACGCGCGAGCATTCGCATACGAGCTTGCATACCGTCTCGGGCAACCCGTCATCGCGGGGCTCGCAGTCGGCATCGACGCGCAAGCGCATCGGGGCGCGCTGGCGGCCGATGTTCCTACCGTCGCTTTCGTCGGGTACGGTTTCGGCTGCACCTATCCGCCCGAACACGTCGAACTCGAGCGAGCGATTGTAGCCGGAGGCGGCGCGATTGCGACGCTCGTTACGCCGGGGACGCCCGTATCTGATAATGCCTTGATCGAACGCGACCGCCTTCAGGCCGAATACGCGCGCGCGGTTGTCTTAGTCTGCAGCGAGATCCACGGCGGCGCGATGCATACGATGCAGTTTGCGCGCGATCTCGCGCGCCCGCGCTTTGCAGTCGCGCCGCCGGCGGGCGAGTCGAGCTCGCGCCTGTGGGCCGGCAACCTTCAGGCGCTCGTCGAGGGCGCCACCCCGATTCCGCTCGACGCCAACGCGAGCGTAGCGATTCTAAGAGACCTTGCCTAAACCAGCGAGATCGTTTCCTTGGCTTTGGGATGCGCCTCGACCGCCGAGAGGAGATGTTCGGCCAGCTCATCGCAGACCGGATCGTCGACCTCCTCGATGCGACCCTCGTCCGCCAGCGCCGCTTTTGAGGGATCGATGGGAATCCGCGCTAGGACCGGCGCGCGCGCCAGCTCGGCGACCCGATCGGCATAGGAGGGTCCAAAAATCTGGTGGCGCGCTCCCGTATCCGGCGCGACGAAGTACGACATGTTCTCGACCACCCCGAGAATTGGTCTCTTCAGCTGGTGCACGAGGTTCGCCGCCTTGCGCACGATCATCGTCGCGAGCGCTTGGGGCATCGTCACCAGCACCACACCGTCGATCGAGAGTGACTGCAATACGGTGAGCGGCGCGTCCGAGGTCCCAGGCGGAAGGTCGACCAACAAGAAATCGAGGTCGCTCCAAAGCACCTGCTCGTAGAACTGCCGGATAACGCCGGCGACGATCGGGCCGCGCCAGATCATCGCGATGTCCTCCTGATCGGTGAGCAAGTTCGAGCTCACGATCTCGATCGCGCTGCGTGAGACGGCCGGCAACATCAACGGTTGCGGCTGGCCTTGGGCCGTCTTATTGACCGGGTCGGCCTCGATGAGCAGCGGCTCGTGCAAGCCGAAGAGTTTGGGAATCGACGGTCCGGTGATGTCCGCATCGAGAATCCCGACGCGGTAATGCTTGCGACGCAAGCCGATCGCAACCAGCGCCGTGACGAGCGACTTGCCAACGCCGCCCTTGCCGGACATGATCGGAATGACGTGCGCGATCTTGGCCCGGCCGCTGAACGCGCCCGGCGCGCGGCGCGCGGGACGCCGGTCCTCGTCGGCGATGGGCGGAACGCTTCCCGAGCGTCGCGCCTCTTTGAGCGCGGCGAGAATCGGTTCGATTCGCAAGCCGTGCGCTGCCGCGCCCTGCTCGATCGTTTCATACGTGCTGACGCTGCAGCCGCTGCAGCCCAAACCGAAGGCGGTCATCACCTGGGCGGCTACCGGCAACTCTGCGACGAGCGCCTTGATGTTGGTCTGTGGACCGATCTCGATCTGGAGCATGGCTCCTCTCTTCGACACGCGAACCCGGCGATGCTATGCGACTGAAGTCGGCCCCGGACGCGATTGGGCGGGCGCTCGGCGCGCTCGCGGGCGGCTGCGACTCACCGGTGCGTTCGGGCTGGGGCGTCGGCGGCCCGATGTTCGTCCAAGCCGGCGCACGGGGAGCGCACGTGTACGACGAAGGCGGTCGCCGCTACATCGACTACATCATGGCGTACGGCCCGCTACTCTTCGGCCACACCCATCCAGCGCTCGTGAGCGGACTCGACGAGCTCGCCAAAGACGGCTTCGTGTGGGGGTCGACGCATCCCGAAGAGATCCGTTTAGCCGAACGCATCCGTTCCCATCTGCCCTCCATGGAGCGAATGCGCTTCGTGACGACCGGCACCGAAGCCACGATGAGCGCGATCCGCGTTGCGCGTGC
>JASHXG010000219.1 GCA_030043675.1 Vulcanimicrobiota bacterium | reverse complement strand
CACGTGTACGCGCCGATCCATCATGAGAAACGGCAGGTGGATCATCCCCATCATCTGCAGGCCGAGGATGACCACGAGCACGCCGCCCACCTGCGCGATCAGAATTCGGTTGGCAGCCAGCACCCCGCCGATCGCGCTCGCTCCAAGGCCAAGCCCGATGAAGACGAGGCTGAAGCCGATCACGAAGGCGATCGCGTGCGCGAGCGCCCGCGCGCGCGCCAGCGCGGTTGTGTCGGCCTTTAGATCTTCCAGGCTTTCGCCGGTGAGCAAGCAGAGGTACGCCGGTACCAGCGGAAGGACGCACGGCGATACGAAGGAAACGAGGCCCGCGAGGAAGGCGATCCCGACGGTGATATGTGTCGTCGCGGTCATGCGCCCTGATGGTTAGGAATGCAGCACTGGTTCACCTATCCGGCAAACATCGACCCGGTAGCGATCCATCTTGGACCGCTGCAGATTCATTGGTATGGCATCGCCTATCTGGCGGCGTTCATCTGCGTCTACCTCTGGATGAGCCGGCCGGCTGGGCGGCGGCGCCTCGGCCTGACCAGGGAGCAGATTCAGGACTTCCTCTTCTATGCCTTGATCGGCGTGCTGGTAGGCGGCCGGACCTTCTTCGTGATCAACGACATCATCAGTCGTCACGACGCGTCGCTTTACTTTTCTAACCCCATTAATTTCATTGCGGTGTGGAATGGAGGCATGGCCTTCCACGGCGGGCTGGTCGGCGTGCTGGTGGCGATTTGGCTCTTCGTTCGCAAGCATCCGGGGCTGAAGTTCACCGTGCTCGGCGACGAGGCGGTGATGATGTTGCCGATCGGGATCACGATGGTCCGCCTCGTAAACTTCATCAACGATGAGCTCTGGGGCGACGTCTGTCATCCCGACCGTCCGTGGTGCCTGATCTTCCCGAACGCGCCGGCGGTCAATGGGCTGGCCGTATACCGGCACCCTTCGCAGATCTACGAGGCGATACTCGACCTGCTGACGTTGCCGATTCTGTTGATCCTCTATCGTTTCAAGCCGAAAGACGGCGTCGTCGGCTGGACCTGGTTCGCGCTCTACGGCGTGACACGCAGCCTCGCCGAGCTGTGGCGGCAGGCCGACTTCACTTGGATGGGCATCACGGGCGGGCAGCTGTACGCGTTGCCGATGATCGTCATCGGGGTGGCCGGCATCGTCTATTGCGCGACACGCCCCGGCCCGCGTACCGAAGTTGGACCCGTTTCGCCGCGACCCGCTCCGGGATGAGCGCCGGCATCGCGCAGCGTTATCGGGATCTGCGCGACGCGCTCGACGAAGAGCTTCGGACCTGCGGCCGTGAGCCGGGAAGCGTAAGGATCGTCGGCGTCGCCAAGCGGCAGCCGGCCGAGGCGGTCGCGGCAGCGGTCGCGGCCGGGATGCACGACGTGGCCGAAAACTACCTTCAAGAGGCGCAGCGCACGTTTCCGTTGCTTCCGGCGGTCCGCAAGCACTTCGTCGGGCACCTTCAAACGAACAAGGCCAAGGCGATCGCGGCGCTCTTCGACGTCGTCCAGAGCGTCGATCGCGCCGAGGCGGGGCTTGCGCTCTCGAAGGCGGCGCAGCAGCTCGGGAAGGAGCTGCCGGTGCTCCTGCAGCTCAATATTTCGCCGGTCGAGCGTTTCGGCTGTCCGCCCGAGGAGGCCGAACGGCTTGCCGAGACGCTCCGAATGCAGCCGGGCCTGCGCCTAGATGGGGTCATGGCGATCGGACCGCTCACGCAGGATCGCGAACGGGTCTTTCGCGCCTTCGAACTGGCCGCCAAGACGTTGGGGCGCGTAGGTGGAAGTACGCTTTCAATCGGTATGTCGGGAGATTGGCGCGAGGCCGTGCGCGCCGGCTCGACGATGGTCCGAATCGGAGAAGCACTGTTTGGTGCACGGGGGTGAATCGGGTGAGCATGTTCAGCAAGATCGGATCGTTCTTCTCGATCCGTGAAGACGACGAAGATTTTTACGACGACGAGCCCGCGCCCGGCGCGCGCGTCGTGCCGCTCACGAGCGCGGGACGTCGCGGAGGGCCGGCCGTGAGCGTCTACTCGCCGCGCAGCTACCAAGACGTCGTCGAGATTGCGGACTCGCTGCGCAACCGCCAGGTCGTCATCGTGAACCTTCAGAATGCCGACCGGACGCTCTTGCAGCGCGTGGTCGACTTCACGTCGGGAGTCGCCTATACGATCGACGGAAAGATCCAAAAGCTTGCCGAGGCGATCTATTTGGTGGTTCCGGCCGGCGTCGTCGTCAATGCCGCGGGTCTGCGCGAGTCGATCGCGGACGGCACGTTCGACTTTATGAACCGAGGCTCGATGTAGCACGCGAGCGTGCAAACGGGGGAGTACTAGTGGAAAAAATCACGCCAGTCGACATCCAGCACAAGTCTTTCAAAAAAGCTCTGCAGGGTTACGACCGTGCCGACGTCGACGCGTTCCTGGACGAGATCATCGAAACGCTCGAAGACGAGGCACAGCAGCGGTCCGCGCTCGAGGCGGAGATCGCCGACCTCAAAGAACGCATCAGCCACTTCAAAGCGATGGAGGAATCGCTGCAGAACACGCTGGTGCTGGCACAGCGTACCGCCGACGAAGTCAAAGCCTCGGCGCACAAAGAGGCCGACCTCATTCGCGAGCAGGCCCGATTGGCGGGCGACCGTGAGATCGCCGGTTACAACGATCAGATCTCCGAGGTGCGGCGCGAGCATCAACGCGCGGTCGAGGCTGCCGAAAAGGCGCGCAGCGAGCTGCGCAGTCTCCTGATGACGCATCTGGCGCTGCTCGACCGCGGTGACGGGCGGCCGGCCAACGGGGAAGTCGAGAACGCGGCTTCGCTCGAGAGTCGTGCCGAAGTGCCGGCGCCAAA
>JASHXG010000218.1 GCA_030043675.1 Vulcanimicrobiota bacterium | reverse complement strand
GGCGGATAGAACCAATCGTAATCCCATCCCAACACCTGTTTGTAGCCGCCGGCATCGGCGATCTGTTGTGGGCACGCCGGCGTCGGCGTTGCCGGGAAGGCGGTTTCGACGCTCGAGAAGATGCCATGGATGAGCACCAGCGTCTTCTTGCCGGGATCGATCGTTCCGGTCGTCTTCCACTCCTTGCCGTCCCAGTACCGCGGTCCCTCGGGCTGTTGTTGGTATTTCGCATTGTCGACGCCGAGCGCGACCATCAAGCCGGTCGCGCCGCCGAGGAGCGTAGCGGGAATCTCGAGAGCGATGGCGTGGTGCTCGGTTTCCATGCGCCCGAGCACCGGAAACCGTATCGTTCGCCCGTTGGCGTAGGCGATCGCGATCAGCGGCAGATACCCGGCGCGCAGTCGCGCCGCGTCGCGCGGCCGATACGTCATTTCAAGTTGCAGCCCGGTCTCGATCTCGTCCGTCCGCTGCAAGGCGGGAAGGAAGTGCACGCGCAGCGTTCCGGGAAGCATCGTCCAGGCGTGATTGGGAGCCGCGACGACGGCGCTGGACTCTTTCGCAATCACGATGCGCACGTTGCTCCCGAGCGAGCGCGACACGAGCGCGGCGCTGTCGCCGCTCGTGGTGCGCGCCACGATTTGCGGCGCGACGCTTGGCGTTAGCGAACCCCCGCTGCCGGCGCGGGGTCCGTTGCAGGCGGCGAGGGCCACGCATACGGCTCCAAGCGCAACGGCTGCAATGCGATAGTGTGCACGAAGTTTCACGAGCGCTGCTCCTCCTCTCGCGGGTCGGCAACATTCTGAAACGATGAAGCCGGTCCCTACAACCTTAGGCACCTCGCCTATCCTACTTTTGGGACTTGACGGGCGCCGCAAAAGGTCCGAGAATCGGGGGAACGCGGTCGCCCGCAATGGTCGCCGGCGATCGTGCATTTCGGCACCCGCAGGTTCTGGCTTGACAATGCGTTCGCTTAAGGTTTGGACACCCTCACTTCTCGCCGCGTTTGTTAGCGCGACGGTGGGCTGTGCCGGCGGAACGCAGGGCGTGAGCCCGAGTCTCTCCCCGCCGGGCGTGGCGATGGTCGTGCCAGGTCCGTTGGCCGCGGCCGGGCCGCGCCGGCTTGGTCTGTGCTCGCCGGTGGGCACGTGCGGAGCGACGGACTGGGATTCGTTCGGCTTCGATCTCGAGCGGACCGGCTACAATCCGGTCGAGTCGATCGTCGGCGTCCGCAACGTGAGCACCCTGGAGCGGCGCTGGAGCTTCGACGTCAACTCCGCGGTGGTCCACGAGCCGGTTTTTGCGCACGGCGTCCGCGTGCACGGGCGCCTGACCGACCTCTTGTATGCGGGCTCCGCGTACGGGTCGGCGATGTATGCGATCGACACGAGCACCGGGACGATGGTGTGGAAGCACCGGGTTGCGCACTCGAGCTACAGTTGCGGACCGGGTAAATCCCGCTTTTCCATCGGTGAGACGCCGGCCATCGATCGCGGAAAGAACCTGCTCTATTTCAATGATGGCCGGAATAACGTGCATGCCGTCGATCTGGGCACGGGGAAAGAGGCAAAAGGCTGGCCTTTGACGATCGCCGACTACACGCCCGATCATAACTTCATGCACGGCGGCTTCACGTACAATCCCGCCGACGGGTTGCTCTACGCCGTGACCAGCTCGACGTGCGACATCTCACCGTGGTACGGGCGCATCGTCGCGATCGACACGAAAGTACCCGCCGTTGCGGGCAGATTCTATCCGATGAGCGGGACTGCGAGCCAAGGCCCGAGCGGCGGCGGCGTTTGGGGACCCGGCGGGGCGTCGATCGACCCGCGCACCAACAATGTCTTCATCGCCACCGGTAACGCGGATACGAGCAAAGGAGCTCCGCAAAACTCCGCCTACGCCGAGCAAGTTATCGAGCTTTCTCCGCGCCTTGGAGCGGTTCTCGCGAACGACTATCCGGCGAACATCCCGAGAATTCAGGGCGACAACGACTTCGACTTCGGTGCGACCCCGTTGCTCTTCCAGCCGCTGGGGTGCCCGCCGCTGCTGGCCGCGATCAACAAATCGGGAATGTTCGAGCTGTACGATCGGGCGTCGATCAGCTCGGGTCCGATTCAGTACATACCAATGTCCATCCCGACCGACGACGGAGACTTTATCGGTGTCCCCGCCTTCGATCCGGAGACCGGTTACGTCTACGTAGGATTGCCGACGACGGAGGGGATTTACCAGCCCGGCATGGCGGCCTTCGCCATGCAAACGAACTGCACGCTGAATCCCACACCGGTCTGGAGTGCGGACTTCGGGCCGGCCGGTTCGGGGGACGGCAATCAGACGCCGCGCTCGCCGATCTCGATTGCAAACGGCGTCGTCTACGTCAGCAGCTACAGCGGCGATACCGAGTACGCGTTCGACGCTGCGACGGGCACTCAACTATGGAGCGTGCCGCTGCCGAGCTTGGGAGATGTCGGCACGGTGATCGCGGACGGCATCGTTTACGTCGGTGCGGGAGGGGGAGACATTACGGCTTGGGCGCTCCCGTCAGCCGGCGACGGCGCCCGAAAATGGTAGAGTCCATCCGCAAAACTAGAAGGGTGGGATCGCGATCGTTACGGCCGTTGGGCTGCTCTCGAAGATGAACGAGCTAAACTCGTTGCAGTTGTCGTCGAAAGGAAAGCCGTAAGCCAAGCCGCCGCGACTCTGCGCGTGCATGAGCGCCGAGTAAACGTTGGTTGCGTGGTTTCGATAGAAATTCCCGGAGCGGCAATAAGGTATCTCGTCGCCGAGCAAGAGCGTGGTGCGGTTGAATGCCGCTCCGAGTGCCGCCGCGATCTGGCCCTGGACGGAGCACTCTTGGGAGGGCGACTGGCCGCAATTTTTCGGCGCGAGCGCGCCCGCGCAGGCGAAGACGTCGCGCGTCGTGGGGCGATCGAAGGCGATCGCGGGCTGACCGGGTTGCGCGAACACGAGCCGGCCGCTCGCGTCGACGCGCCCCTCGAACCTGCCGTATCCCGCCGCGTCCATCTTCAAGTCGTCGTTGCGATAGTAGCTCCAGACCGCGTCGATATATGCCTGCAGGTAGCGCGCGTCGAATACGCCGGCGTCGATTCCGTGAAACGGCGCAATTGCTCGTCGAATCTCGCCATCTACCACGACGACGAGCGGGGAAAACACCGGATCGCCGCGCAGGCTCGCGAAGATGCGCTCCCGGCCGCCTGGCACGACGCCGACGCGCGCAACGCCGGCGCTTCCGTGCAACGCGATCTCGAGCGGGATGCCGAACATATCGACCATCGTCGTATTGCCGCCCCAACCGTTCTCGTTGTAGGTGAACTCGACCCAATCGAACAGAATGCGGTAGTTGGGATCCTCGGGCGTCCACCCACTCGGGCTGCCCGGAACGTTCTGGCCGCTCACGGGAAATCCGAGCGGTTCGCCGATCGATACGTAGAGTCGCGCGCCGCCCGGGATCTGCGGGAGCATCACTTCCATGGCGCGGCTGCGGCCCAGTCGCAGCGAATAGTCGGCGTAACCGTTTGGTCCGTTGTCGCGTTGCCGGCAGGGCTCCAGTCTCCCGTCTCGGCGCAGATGCACCCACGTGCCGTTCGGGCCGACGCCGATCACCGCGAAGAATACATCGCGGCCCGGAGATTCCTGCATCGCGTTGACGACGGTGAGCGGAATGCTCGAGCGAGTCGCCCATCGAATCAGCCGCGCGCTTGCGCGCGCGCCGGTTATCGATGCGGCCGTCGCCGCGGCGAGGAACTCCGCTCTGCGCACTCTGCTCCTTCGAAAGATGCTCTTTAAGCAAGCCGGGCGAAGCCCGCATCGATAATGTGGCCGTTGGCTTCTTTGCTTAGTCTGGCGCTCCTCTCGCAGCGAGTGGTTGCCGACGTGCCGGCTCGCACCGTTGCGCCTGCACAACGATTCAACGCCGGAATCTTGAGCGTCGAGCGCTTCGGGAAACCGCGCGCCGTGCCGGTGATATTCGTACCGGCACTCTATTGCGGCCCGTGGCAGTGGAACGGTCAGGTGAGCCTTCTTGCGCCGCGTTACGACATCTACGTCGTCACGCTCCCGGGCATGGATGGACGCCCGCGGGTCGCACCCGATCGTTTGATGGAGCGCGCGGTTGCGGGCCTGGCGCGCCTGATCGCGGAGCGGCGACTCGTCAAGCCGATTATCGTGGGGCACAGCCTCGGCGGAACGGTTGCGGTGATGTTCGGTGAGCTGCATTCTGACGAAGCCGGCGGCATCATTGCGGCCGAGGGCGGTCATCCGGTCGCTCCGACGGCAGCTGCACGCGAGGCCTACGTGGCGCGTGCGGCCGCACCATTCGAGAACGCCGGGCCGGCCGGCTTCGATCGAACGATGCGCGCGACGCTGAGTTTCTTGATCGGCAGCAGCCGTGACGTCGACGCCGTGGCGCCGCTGGCCGAGCGAAGCGATCCGCGCGCAGTTGCCGACTGGCTGCGGGCGGCGTTGTCACTCGATCTAACGCCCGGTCTGCGCTTGCTCCGGGCGCCGTTTGTCGAGATCGTACCCTACGACGAATCGGTCGATTCGTATCGGGGCCTTCGCACGCCCTCGGCGAAACGGCGCGTCTATGCGACCTGGGTAGCGCACGCCCCGGGAAGCTGGGGCGTCGTGATGATCGACCGCTCGCGCCACTTCCTCATGTTCGATCAGCCCGCGCTCTTCAATCGAATCCTATCGAGCGAGATCGAGCGGATGGCGAGCCTGCGTTAAGGCGCGTCGGGACGCGGATCATCTTCGGTAAAATTGTCGCGGTTGGGCATCACAACCGACGGCAGCGTCTTTGCGCTCATTATGGTACTTTCGGAGATGATGCCGTTCAGGTACAACAGATAAGCGGTCACAGCATAGACCTGATCGTTCGTCAGCGTACCGGGCGAGTCGAACGGCATCGCGCGCCGGATGTAGTCGAAGAGCGTCGTGGCGTGCGGCCAGTAGCTGCCGACGGTTTTAACCGGTTTCGCGGCGGTCAGGCTGCCGGCGCCGCCGACTAAACGATCCATCGGACCTCCCGCTCCGCTCGTGCCGTGGCAGGCCGCGCAGCGCGCCGCGTACAGCAGCTGCCCCTGCGCGACCGCGCCATGCCCCGGCGGCAATCCGGCCCCACTCGCCGAGACGTCGACGTTCCAGTTGCTGATTTGGGCCGAGGTCGGGGTCTGGCCGATGCCTGAGGCCGTTGGACTGGCCAGGAGCATGGCCGGAAAGATCGAGCCGGCGAGCAGCAGCGCGACGAGGATCGTCTTATGCATGAACGTTCGTCACCGTCCCGTCGGACGCGACGTGCCAGCTTTGGATCGCGTTGAGGTGATAGACGGAGTTGACGCCGCGCACTCGGACGAGCTGCGCCAGCGTCGGCTGCACGTATCCGGTCTCGTCGTAGCAGCGGCTTTGTAGGATCGCCTCTTCGCCGCTCCACTTCCAGGGAAAGACGAAGCGCGTCAATGCTTTGCTCAGAATCGGCTCTTGCAGCTCGGCGGCGCTCCAG
>JASHXG010000217.1 GCA_030043675.1 Vulcanimicrobiota bacterium | reverse complement strand
CTTGGGCGTAACCGTCTTCACTTGGGTGCAGACCCCGCGACGCTGCGGGTTGCCGGTCACCTCAAAGGTTCGGGTCGGCAGATCGGGATGGCCGGGCTTGGGCCCGGTCAGGATCACCCGGAACGCCCGGGTCTTCACCTTCTGCTCGGTCTTTTCGCGCCCCCGGCGCACCAGCTGGTTGATAGTCGGAATCGCTTGCTCCTCGAAATGGTCGCGACACAAAAAACACGGCCTCACCCGCGGGTGGGGACCGAGCCTCAACTATAGCAAGGCGCCATTTTGGCGTCAAATACCCGGGCGGCAGCGCGCCTTGCTATGCGGGATTTCGCCTGATAAACTAGGCATATGACTAGTCAGATTACGCCGATCGGTGCCAAGCACGTCGGCATTTTCGAAGCCAAGGCGCATTTTTCGGCGCTGATAGACGATGCGATCGCGGGGAAGACGACCGTCATAACCAAGCGTGGCAAACCGGTCGCGCGGATCGTCCCTACCGAAGACGCGCGAAGGGAGCGCGCGAAGCGCGCCGCGGATCGGATTCGGGCGATGCGGGGGGTGCTGAAGCTTGCCCGGGGTGAGACGATACGCGACCTTATTTATGCGGGCCGCCGGTGATCGTTATCGACGCTTCAGTGGCCCTCGCTTGGTTCCTGGAGCCGGAACGATCCTCACATCGCGCGGCCTTGCGCTACGTCGAGAACTACGGCGGTGTCGTGCCCGGGAACTTCCAGAGTGAAGTCGTCCACGGCCTCCTGCGGGCGGAGCGACTCGGGCGCATCGCTGAATCGGACGCCACGGAGGCGCTCGACCAAATCCTCGATCTTTCTCTAGACCTCGACCTGCCGGATCCGCGCCAGGTGATGCTCGTGGCCCGCGAACACCACCTCACGGGTTACGATGCTACGTATCTCGCGGTGGCTCTGCGTTCGGAAATGCCGCTAGCCAGCGGTGACGACTCTTTGCGTCGAGCGGCACAGGCCGTGAGTCTGCTTTGGGGGGCCTAACGTCCAGACGTCGATTCCCCGGCCCGCGAAAGTTCCAATCCAATTTCTTCCGCGGTGAAGCCGCGATGGCGCAGCGAGTCTACGAATTTATCGGTTGCCGCGCGAAGACTGCGCAGTCGCGCCTTGCGGTTGAGCTGGGGCACACGGCCGGCGACCCGCGTTCCCCGGCGACCGTCGCCCACGAGCCAGCCTTCCGATTGCAGCTCGCTATATGCCCGCGCGACCGTATTGGGCGCGATCCCCAGGTCGCCGGCGAGTTGCCGAACCGTCGGCAGCGGCGAGTCGGGCGGCAGTTCACCGCGCTCGATGGCGGCACGAATCTGTTCGACCACTTGCTGATAGGGCGGAATCTCTAACTGCGCATCGACCGTCAGATACGGCGCGTTCATACGAAGCTGAGGCGGCGAAACACCGGCAGCATCGACACCACGAGCGAGACCAAAAACGCTACCAGCACGATCGGCCACGCAAGATTTCCGTAGAATGCGAGCTCGGGCGCAAGGCGCGGCGCGGCAAAGGCTACGAAGACCACCGCCGGCGCGCAAGCCAGCGATGCGATCGTCGTCGCGCGTGCATTGCGCAGACGCTGGTCGACGGCATATTCGAAGGTCGCGTCCTTGCCGAAAAGGACCGACGGAGCGACGGCAATGCGCCACGCGATCCATCCGAGAACCAGCGTCGAGACCGTAACGACGATCGCGCTCAGCCGTTCGGAGGAATAGACGATGAACGGTAGGACGACGACGAGACAGCAGAGCATCGCCGCCATCGCGATTACGGGCAGCGCGCTCAGCGGCGATCGGCGAACGAGCGGCGCGACGCGGCGGTCGGTCGCGCGGCGAATCCGCAGGTAGGAAAGAAATGTGGTGAACGCCAGCGCCAAACAGCAGAGCGCGTAGGGAAGAACGAACGGCACCGACGGAATTAATTCCGCGACGGCCAGAACGAAGCACGCGGCGGCGAGATAGCGTCCGTACGCCCTCGAGCTTCCTTCGGCTTCGCGACGCATCGCCAAGACGCGAGAGAGGCGCTCGCGTTCCTCGGGCGACAGAGTGCCCGAAAGCTTGAAGTATCCGCCGATGCCGAGGAAACAATCGGGGAACATAAGCGCGAACAGGCCCAGAGCGACGAGCGCGCCGGCTAGAACGATCCGAGCGGCATAGTGAGGCGGAGGATGCGCTATCATTGTACCGATAGCCTAATACAATCTGGAGTTTTGTGTCAATAGGTTGGTTCAAAATTGGCGGCTAGCGGCGCCTTCCACACCGAGGCGCGGCTGGGCATCCTCGACGGGCTGCGCGGCATCGCCATCCTGTGGGTGCTCTGGTATCACGTCTGGGAGATCTCGTGGCAAACGCCGCCGATCTACCAGCTGATCTTCATCCCGGCGACCGGATTTGTCGGCGTTCACCTGTTCTTCTTTCTGAGCGGCTTTGTGATCTCGTATCCGTTCGTACGAGCGCTCCTGCGCGAACGGCCGCAGCCTTCATGGGGTCACTTCGCCTGGCGCCGCTTCATCAAGATCGTCCCTTCATACGTGCTTTCGATTGCCGCCGCGTACGCGATCGGATACGCCCAACAGCAGCCGGGAGCATCGACGATACCCGACCTGGTGACGCATCTGCTCTTCGTGCACACCTGGTTCACCGACCGCTACGGCACGATCGACGGCGTGCTCTGGACGCTGGCCGTCGAAGTGCAATTTTACCTCATCTTCCCCTTGATCTGGTGGTGCTTCAAGCGGCGCCCATGGGTTACGGCCGGCGCGATGATCGCCATTGCCTGGATCTGGCGAGCGTGGATGGCGCAGTGCTGCTACACCACGCTCTTCACCGACTACGAAGAGAACTTGCCCGGCTATCTCGATATTTTCGCCTTCGGGATGATCAGCGCGTACGTCTTCACGCGCTTTGGTGACCGCGTGCGCGCGTCACGGTGGCATCTCGCGGCCCCGCTCGTCGCCATCGCCGGCATCGCGTTTTTAGTGGCGCTGCTCGAGAGTCTGTACGCCTACCGGTTCGCCGACCAGTGGTCGGGCGTCTGGCAGATCAACGGGCGCCCATTTCTGGGCGCCGCGTTCGCCGTCGTCGCGCTCGGGTCGCTGGCCAGTCCGCGCTGGTGGCAGATCGTGCTCGACAATCCGCCGTTGCGGTTCATGGCGACCATCTCGTACAATCTCTACCTCTACCACCAAATGGTCGCGCGCGAGCTCTTTGACCACCACATCCCGCCGTACGTGGGCAACCCTCGTTACGATCCGCGATGGCAAGTACCGTACACCGGCCTCGTCTTTGCGTCGGCGATCGCGCTGGCGACGGCGGTAACGTATCTCTTCGAGCGTCCGCTGCTGCGGCTGAATCCGCCGCGCCGAGCGCGGGCCGCTATTGAAGATACGACTTGAAGACGCTCTGAGTCAGCGGGGCGATCCCGGGAACGCGCACCTCTTTGCCCTGAAACGCGGTGATGAACGTCCAGAGCCAGACGATCAGCGCCAGAATCCAGAGGATCGGGTACAGGATCCAGAGGTGGATGAATGAGAACACGAAGCCCAGGATGACGTAGACGACCCAGATTACGATCGATTGTGCGGCGGCCCATCTGACGAACTTGTTCGTTCCGCCGCCCACGAGCATGACGATACCGCCCAGCAGGCAGAATAAATAGGCCAGCCCCGCTGCAACGTTCTGCTCCAAGCCGAACGGCGTATCTTTGGGAGGTTCACTGACGGACATTCAGGTGCCCCTTTCAATCTAAAGCTGCACTTATCGCCTTGTTGGCATTCGCTATTGAAGATACGACTTGAAGATGTTGCGCGTCAGATCGGCCGCGACCGGTACCTGGACTTCTTTGTTCTGGAAGGCCGTAATGAACGTCCACAGCCAGAGAACGAGCGCGATGATCCGCAAGATCATCCACACCGGGAAGAAGATCAGCCACAGGTGGAGGAGGACCATCACGATACCGATCACCCAGCACAGGACGATCCACCCCACCCACAACGTGATCGACTGGGCCGCGGCCCAACGAACGAACTTGTTGGTGCCGCCGCCGAGCATCATGACGATGCCGCCGATGACCGGGATCAGATAGGCAAGCCCCGCCGCAACGTTCGGCTCGAGTCCGAACGGCGAGTCTTTGGGAGGTTCACTAACGGACATTCACGTGCCCCTTTCGCTCTAGAGCTCCACTCCGAGTTGCCGGTTGCTTAGCCCTGCGACGGCAGGGGCCCTGTTGCCGAGTGCCGCACCGGAGGCACCGTGTCGAGCGGCGCGGCGATCCTGGCAGCGTTGGTCTTGGCGGTCACCGCCATGGGCTTTCTCGCCGCGCGCTGGGGCCATGCGAACCTCGCGACGCTCGACGAATGGGCCCTGGGCGGACGACGCTTCGGCACGGTCGTCTCATGGTTCTTGCTGGGCGGCGATCTCTATACCGCTTACACCTTCATCGCGTTGCCGGCGCTCGTCTACGGCGTGGGCGCGCTGGGATTCTTCGCCGTTCCGTACGGTGCGCTCGCCTATCCTATCGCATTGGTCGTGCTGGTCCGATTTTGGTCCATCGCGCATAAGCGCGGCTACATCACGACGGCAGATTTTGTCCGCGACCGATTCGGCGACCGGTGGCTCGAGATCGCCGTCGCGCTGACCGGCGTGGTGGCTGCCATGCCGTACATCGCGCTGCAGCTGGTCGGCATGAAAGTGATCTTCGCGCAACTCGGCGGCGTGCTGCGCGCGGGCGGCGGGCTGCTCGCCCTCACAACGGCCTTTCTCCTGCTGGCCGCCTACACGTACACCAGCGGCCTGCGCGCACCGGCCCTCATCGCCTTCGTCAAGGACACGCTGATCTACGTAACCGTCATCGCCGCGATCGCGATCATACCAGCCCGCCTGGGCGGCTGGTCGCACGTCTTCGCGCTCTCCGCGACGCTGCTCGCGGCACGCCCCAAGCCTGCCTCGATATCACTCGCCCCGTCCCAATACTTCACGTACGCGACGATGGCGCTCGGGTCGTCGCTCTCGTTGTTCATCTACCCGCACGCGATCACCAGCGTGCTCGCCGCGCGCAGTCAAAACGTGATCCGTCGCAACTGCGCCCTGCTGCCGATCTACTCGCTGCTCCTCGGTCTGCTCGCATTACTCGGGTTTTGCGCGGTTGCGGCGCGGATTCAAACCAACGACGCGAGCAACGTCGTGCCCCTGCTGTTCGCCCGCTTCTTCCCTAACTGGTTCGCGGGGGTCGCGGGCGCGGCGGTCGTCATCGGCGCCCTGGTGCCGGCGGCAATCATGTCGATCGGCGCGGCGAACCTCTTCGCCAGCAACGTCTTCGGCGAGTTCTCGCGCGAGCGCGCGCCGCTCGAGAGCGCGCGCGTCAAGGCCGGCACGCTGGTAATCGCCGCCTTCGCTTTGCTCGTGGTCTTCATGGTGCCGGTGCCGTATGCGATCGACTTTCAGTTGTTGGGAGGCGCGCTCATGCTGCAGATTTTTCCGGCCTTCGTGCTCGGCTTGTGGACGCGCTGGTTTCATCCCAAGGCGCTGCTCGCGGGCTGGGCGTGCGGAATGTTCGCCGCCGGCGCGATGGCCTACGCGGGCGGCTTCAGCTCCAACGTCACGCTTCACGCCTTCGGGGGCGCGCTGACCGGCTTCGTCGCGCTCTATGCGTTGACGCTCAATCTGATCGTCTGCGCCGCCGCAACCCCGTTTCTGCGACGAGGAGAGCTCGCATGAGCGAAACGATCAATCCGCCCGGCTGGCCGCGGCCGAGCGGTTACGCCAACGGCATGGTCGCCGAGGGGCGCTATCTCGCGATCTCCGGACAGATTGGCTGGAACGAGGCCGGCGAGCTCGCCGGCGCCGATTTTCTCGCCCAAG
>JASHXG010000216.1 GCA_030043675.1 Vulcanimicrobiota bacterium | reverse complement strand
CCGATGTCGCGCGCTTTCTGCGAATAGCCGCGCCGATGCGGAAGGCGGCGGGCCCAAGGCGTTTGACCGCCCTCGAAGGCCGGCCCCTTGCCGCCGCCCGAGCGGACGGTCTGACCTTTGCCGCCCTCGCCACCGGTCTTGACCATGCCCGAGCCGTGGCCGCGGCCGATCCGCTGGCGTTTCGGCCGGCTTCCCGGCGAGGGTGTGACGGAATCGAGTTTGAGGATATTCTTCTCTGCCATGTTAGACCGCCGAGTAAACCTCTTGGACGCTCTTTCCGCGGAGTGCCGCCATCTGTTCGGCCGTCTTGAGCGAGCGCAGCGCGTCGACCGTGGCCATCACGACGTTGATCGGGTTGTTCGTACCAAGGCACTTCGTCAGAATGTCGTGGATGCCGGCCAACTCGAGCACCGCGCGCATCGATCCCCCTGCAATCACGCCGGTGCCGGGTGCGGCGGGCTTGAGCAGCACCGTCGCGGCGCCGACTTCCTTGAGCACCGCGTGCGGAATCGTGCGTTCGACCATCGGAACGGTGACCAAACTCTTCTTGGCCTGCTCGACCGCCTTACGGATCGCCTCGGGCACCTCGCCGGCTTTCCCGATAGCATAGCCGACCTTACCCTTGCGGTCACCGACGACGACCAGCGCGCTAAAGCTGAAGCGTTTTCCGCCTTTGACGACCTTGGCTACGCGATTGACTCGCACGACCGTCTCTTCGAGCCCGCTGTTGTCGCGTTCACGACCTCTATATTGCACTAGAAATTCAACCCCGCTTCGCGGGCCGCGTCGGCAAGTGCGCGCACGCGGCCGTGATACTTGTAGCCGGCACGATCGAAGATCACGTCGGCAATGCCGGCCTCTTTGGCCTTGGCGGCAATCGCTGCGCCCACCGCCTTGGCCGCGGCGACGTTCGTCCGCGAGCCCAAGTCCGCGGCCAGCACTTTGTCGCGCGTCGAGGCCGCGGCCAGCGTATGACCCTTCACGTCGTCGACGAGCATGGCGTAAATATGGTGCAACGAGCGCCGCACGCACAGCCGCGGGCGCTCCGAGCTGCCCGACAGCCGCTTGCGCAACCGCACGTGACGGGCGCGCCGCGCTTTTGCTACATCCACGCGAGCCATTAGCTCTTGCCGGCCTTTCCGGCCTTGCCGAGCTTCTTGCGAATGCGCTCGCCTTCGTAGCGGATGCCTTTGCCCTTATACGGCTCGGGTTTGCGCAAGCGGCGAATGTCGGCGGCGACTTGCCCTACCATTTGCTTATCGATGCCGTCCACGTGGATCTTGTTTTGTCCCTCGACCGCCAGCGCCACGCCCGCCGGCGCCTCGAACGTGACCGGATGCGAAAAGCCTAGGCTCAGGTTGAGCCGTTCGCCGGATTTTGCAACGCGGTACCCGACGCCGGCAATCTCCAGACTCTTGCGATAGCCCTTGCTGACGCCTTGGACCATGTTCGCGATCAACGTGCGAGTGAGCCCGTGCGCGCTGCGGTGCTTCTTTGTATTGCCCTTACGCTCGACCATGACCTTACTATCCTCGAGGCGCACGTCGACGACGTCCCCAAGGATCTGCCGGCTCAACTCGCCCTTGGGACCCTTGACGGAAATGACCGGCCCGTCGACGGTAACTTTTACGCCCGACGGGACCGCGATCGGCAACTTTCCTATGCGTGACATTTCGTTACCACACGTACGCCAGGACTTCTCCGCCGACGCCGCGCTTGCGCGCGAGCTTGCCGGACATGATGCCCTGTGGTGTCGACATAATAACTAAGCCTAGGCCGCCGAGCACTCGCGGAATCTCGGTCTTGCGCGTGTAGACGCGCAAGCCCGGACGCGAGATGCGGCGCAGCCCGGTAATAACTTTCTCCCTCTCCGGTCCATATTTGAGCTGGATGCGAATCGTGCCCTGCGGACCCTCCGTCAGCCGCTCGTACCCCTCGATGAAGCCCTCGTCTTTCAGGATTTGCGCGATCGCCTGCTTGGCGCGCGACGCCGGAACGTCAACGACCGGATGGTTGGCCGTATTCGCGTTGCGGATGCGCGTGAGCATGTCGGCGATCGGATCGGTGATAACGGACATCAGATTGCCTTCCTTACCACGAGCTCTTCGTCACGCCCGGGACGACGCCGGCGTGCGCGTTCTCGCGGAAGCAGATGCGGCACATCGCGAACTTGCGCAAATAGCCGCGCGGCCGGCCGCAGACTTTGCAGCGATTGTGCCGGCGCACGCTGAATTTCGGCGCGCGTTGGGACTTAATGATGAGACTCGTTTTTGCCATTACTCCTGCTTATCTCCGTAACGCGGGGCTCGTCGCCGAGCCCTTCTGCAACGGAAGACCCATTGCCACGAGGAACTCCGCCGCCTCTTCGTCGGTTTTAGCCGTCGTGACGATCGTGACGTCCATTCCGCGAGCTTTGTCGACCTTATCGTAGTTGATCTCGGGAAAGACCAGCTGCTCGCGCAGGCCTAAGTTGTAATTGCCGCGTCCGTCGAACGACTTAGCGGGAAGCCCGCGAAAGTCCCGGATGCGCGGCAGCACGATGTTGAACAGCTTGTCGATAAAAACGTACATCCGATCGCCGCGCAGGGTGACCTTAGCCCCGAGGTTCATTCCGGCGCGCAGCTTGAACGCCGCGATCGACTTCTTGGCCTTCGTGACGATTGGTCGCTGCCCGCTGATGGCCGCCAGCTCGCTGACCGCCGCGTCGAGCGCCTTCGGATTGGCGATCGCATCGCCGACGCTCATGTTCACGACGACCTTTTCCAGCTTCGGAATCTGCTCCGCGTTCTTGTAACCAAAACGGTCCTGGAGCTGCTTGCGAACCTGCTGGTCGTACCGCTCTTTCAAGCGCTCTGCCACGTCCGTCAAGCTCCCTTCGCCGATTCGCGCGCCGGTTCGCCGCAGCGCGCGCAGATGCGATGCAGACCGCCGTCGCGCGCGCGACCGTGGCGCAGCCGGACTGGAGCCTTGCACTTCTCGCAAACGTACTGCAGTGCCGCGATCGGCAGCGGCGCTTCCTTTTCGATGATGCCGCCGGTCTGCGTAGCGCCGCCCATGTGCCCCGACTTGGAGCCTTGCTTGGCGTGACGCTTGACGACGTTCACGCCTTCGACCGTCGCGGTCCCAAGGCTCGGGTACACGGCTTTCACCGTGCCGCGCTTGCCGCGCTCTTTCCCGCGCCGAATCATGACGGTATCGCCTTTGAGAATCACTACAGCACCTCCGGCGCGAGCGAAGCGATCTTCAAGAAGCCGCGGTCGCGCAGCTCGCGCATCACCGGACCGAAGACGCGCGTGCCGCGCGGATCGAGATTGTCTTTTTCGCCTTTGATAATCACGCAGGCGTTGTCATCGCAGCGCACGACCGAGCCGTCACTGCGCCGAATCGGCGCGCTCGTGCGCACGATCACGGCCTTCACGACTTGACCTTTCTTGACGGCCGCGCCGGGGATTGCGCTCTTGATCGTGCCGGTCACCACGTCGCCCACGTGAGCGTAGACGTGGCGGCTCCCGCCGGCCACGCGAATGACCAGCAGCTCGCGCGCCCCGCTGTTGTCGGCGACCTTCAGCCGCGTCTCTTGCTGGATCACTACTTGGCTCGCTCCACGATCTCGACCAGG
>JASHXG010000215.1 GCA_030043675.1 Vulcanimicrobiota bacterium | reverse complement strand
TGTCAAACAGAATCAAGCCGCCCGGCCGCACCAGCCGCAGGCAGCGATCGTAGTAGTTCTCGACGTTCACTTTGTCGGCGTCCACGAACGCCAGGTCGAACGGCTCGACGTTGCGCGATATCAGCCGGTCGAGCGTTTCGAGCGCCGGCCCGATCCGCAGATCGATCTTTCCCATAACGCCGGCCCGCAGCCAGTAGCGGCGAGCGGTCGCAGCGTACTCCTCGTTCACGTCGCAGGCGACGACGCTGCCGTCCTCCGGCAGCGCCAGCGCCATCGCCAGGGTGCTGTATCCGGTGAAGACGCCCAGCTCCAAGTAACGCCGCGCGCCGATCGCGCGGGCCAACAACTGCATGAAGGCGCCCTGCTCGGGACCGATCTGCATTTGGGCCCGCGGGTGCGCTTGCGTCTCCTCGCGCAGCTCGCGCAGCAGCGGATGCTCGCGAACCGTCGTCGACACGATGTACTCTTGGATCGCCGGATCCAAAAAGGCGCTCTTCGAGGTCATCGTAATGCAAGCCAGGCATCGAGCGCGGCGACTACCGCATCGAAAGCCGTGCGATGCAGATTGTGGCCGGCGCCCGGGAAGCTGACGACCTCGACGCTCTTTGAGTGGCTGCGCTCCACCTCTTCGAGCGTCGCATCGTCGTTGATCGACTCGCCGCGGGCCGCGAGCTCGAGCAGAAGCGGCTTGTCGTAGCGCGCAATTAGACCGCGAATGTTCCAGCGCTCGGGCGGATTCTCTTTCCAGAGCCCTTCGATCGGCGCGGTGGTCATCGCATGGACGGCATGGACTTTGCCTTCGACGTCAGCCGGCGACCAGTCCGCGAACTCTTCGCGCGTCTTCGCGTCGCGTTGCGCGCCGGTGAGCGCGAACGACTCGGCCAATTCTTCGAGATACTCTTGGTACCACTGGTCGCTGACTTGACGGATCATGGGATCCAACGCGACGACGCGCTGCACGGGGAGCTCCGCGCCCGCCGTGATGGCGACCGTGCCGCCCCACGAATGGCCCAACAGCACGTCGACCGGCTCGCCGAGGGCCGCCACGACGTTGGCCGCATCGCGCACGCCGCGCGTGAGCGCCATCGGCCCCGTGACGCCCGCGCTGTCGCCGTGTCCGCGCTGGTCGTAGGCGATGACGCGCAAGCGCCCCGCGAGGTGCTGGGCAAGACGCACCCAGGAGCGGCGCGAGCTGGTCATCCCGTGAATCGCCAGGAGTACCGGCCCGCGCTCGCCCCAGCGCTCCACCGTGGTGGATGCGCCGTCGTCGAGCGTGATGCGGCAGGTTATGGATGGACCGGATCGGCTTTCGATGAGCTCGCAGCCTCGAAGGTCAGCGGAGTGGTGCCCGCATGGTACCCGTTCTTGCTGAGAATGAAGGCCATGACGTCAACGTATTCGCCGTGCTTCAGACTGGCCGGGTTGTTGAGCGGCATGTTCGTCGACATGTAGGTAAAGATGTCGCCCACCGTCGCGTGCACCTTATTCGCGAGCGTGTTGAAGGCCGGACCGTGCAATGCAGGACCGGCCCCGCCTTCGAGCTGCGAGCCATGGCAGGGAGAACAGGTCGTCTCGAAGATCGTTTGGCCCGCGGTCACCTGATCCTTGGTAAACGAGATCGTGGGAGAACTCGCCGGCACGCGCGCCGGCACGAGCGCGCCGCCAAGCAGCGCCGCCGCCAGGAGCGCGACGATGAGGGTTCCTCGGTGTTGCAAGTGTTATTCTCCGGTTACTTGCTCGTAGATCTCGTCGAGGTCTTCGATCGTGTTCAGCGTAACGGCATCCTTGATCGCGGCGTTCTCGATGCCCGAGGCCTCGCGCATCCCGCGCGCCTTCTCGTCGCTGTGATTGTAACCGCGGATCGCAGCATTGTGCGCTTCGATGGTCGCCTTGTCGGTCTTGCCGTTCTTCACGACGTACTCTTCGAACTCCATATAGGTCGGCTTGCTCTGCCGAACGAACGCGATCGTCTTGTCACGATCGAGACCCAGAGCGCTCAGCGTCATCGCGTCGAAACCGGCGCCGCACTCATCGTAATCGTCGGCCAGTTCACCGGCTCCGGCGAGCGTGAGCTTGAGCCAGAGGCGCGGCAGGTGGATGGCACCGAGCGGGCCTGCGGTTCCGGAGCTGATGGCCGGTACGATCTTGGTTTCAGTTCCCGTCGTCATTTCATTTCCTTCCTACAAGCAGTTATGCGTGGGCTACGGCATCCTGGCCGTGTCGCGATTTGAAGGTGAGCTCCGAGATGCCGGACTTATCGAGCTCTCCAAGTCCCAACGCTTTCATGCGCTCGTACTGGTCGTACGTGGCTTGTGCGAGCGGAAGAACGAGCTCGACGTCTTTGGCGAGCGAGAGCGCGATGCCGGAATCCTTCGCAGCATGCGCCGCTGAGAAGTACACGTCGTGTTCTCGGTTCTGCATATCCTCACCGTCGGTCTCGAGGACGCGCGAGTTGGCGCCGGTCTGCGAGAAGACCTCGCGCAGCATATTGAGATCGAGTCCCAACGCATCTCCCAGGCCGAGGCCTTCGGCTAAGCCGGCGGTGTTGATGTTCATG
>JASHXG010000214.1 GCA_030043675.1 Vulcanimicrobiota bacterium | reverse complement strand
CAACGGCAGCAATCCGGGACTTTGGGAGCTTCCCGCAGGGGGCAGCTCGTGGATGCCGCTCTCGTCAAATAGCACGATCCCCTGGGCGCCGATCGAATGGGACGGTAAATATCTGGCCATCCTGTGCGATATCGTTCAAAGCAGGCACAAGGCTTGCATCGACCAAGTCGCCGTTTCGGGCAGCACGGCTAAAGTGGTCAACATAATCCGAATCTCAGCGGGCAGAAGCTGTGGCAAGTACTTGGCCATTAGTAATTGGGCAGAAGACGCAAAGAATCCCAACGGCCAGACAACGTCACCCGCTACCGAGATCGCGGCGCTAGATTCGCAGTGCAATCCGGCTCCGATTCTCGTTTGGTCCTATCCCGGCGGGGGTGCTCCGACTCGCAGCATCACGCTGCCTCGAAACGGTCTGAGTGCGACCATCGTCAAGGTCTAGCGGGAAGCGTCAGGTGGACCGGCGTGGCATTGTCCGCGCCACGGCCGGTCACGGCGAGCGTCTCGAAAGCTGCGCGCTAGGCGCCAGCGTTCGCGATTGCGAGGCGTCCGAGTGCTCATGACGCCCGGACCAGGCGCGGTAGGCTCGGGGTTGCGGTGCAAAGAGCAAGCGGCTTTGTCCCGTTCCGTGGTCCCGTCGCTCACCCAGCCTAGCTGCGCCTGGGCGGCAAGTGTGGCTCCATCGATGTCACAGCGACATGTCTTAAACCGTAAGAAGCTCATAGTGAAAGCTGATTTAGGTCGCCATTTTTATGGCATAGCGATCCTCTACTTCGGGATCGTGGACCTGTTCTACCACAACTACAACGATTGGGAGCAGCTCAAATCGCTCTGGTCTACGCCGGGCGGAGCCTTTGTCGGGTATCTTGTCGCCGCGTGTATGATCATAGGCGGACTCGCCGTACAGTGGCAGCGTACCGCACGCGCGGGCGCCGTAATCCTTGGCCTCGTCTTCCTGTTTTTCGGGTTGCGCTGGACCCCGGGTATCATCGCGCATCCCAGTGCATTCTCTAGCTACGGGGCCTTCTTCGAGGAGTTTTCGATCTTCACCGGGGCGCTGATTATTTATGCGACGGCGTCGCCGCCGCTGCCGTCGTCGGCACGTCTCACACGCGTCGCCTACTACTTCTTTACTACCTGTGTAATCTCGTTCACGGTCGCTCAGGCTATCGATCTTGCCGGCGTAGCGAGCTTCACTCCCAAATGGATTCCACCCGGACAGATGTTCTGGGCGGTAGCGACGACGATCGCGTTTGCACTTGCGGCGATCGCACTACTGCTGCGCGTACAAGCATTACTGGCCGCGCGCCTGACGACGTTGATGATCGTCGGTTTCGGACTACTCCTGTGGCTGCCGCGGCTGTTGGCAGATCCCGGCAGCCAACTCAACTGGGGCGGGAACGGTCAGAACATGGCCATTGCCGGGGCCGCGTGGATTCTCGCCGACGTCCTTGCGAAAGATGACGTCTTCGGAAGTGCGAAGGCTATTTGGCGTGAGGCGCCATAATTTGCGCGAGCATGTCCGGCGTGCCCGCGATGCGCTCGAGGTGCGGATAGCGGGCTCCGCCGTGATAATCGAGCGAAAGCGTTTGATACCAGCCGGTCTGCGTGGTGATCAGCGAGATCGGTGCGCTGGAGTGCTCCGCCAGCCGGACCGCGTATGCGAGCACGTCGGGTGAGAACTGCTGGCCGTTCACGGCAAGGATATGCATGTCGGGCGCCAGGCCGGCCCGCCACGCTGCGGAACCCTGACGCACGTCGCGCACCACGCCCTCATCGTTGAGGTCGGCACCGTAGGCGTACCAGCCTAGGACGCCGGGTTCTGAGGCTTGCATTGCCTCGATGAACTCGTTCGGCTTCGACGTGTAGACCATCTTCCAGCCGGAGCGCGCGAGCATGTCAGTCGGCGGATGAACGCTGATTTGATAGATGTATCTCTGGAAGAAGGCGTGCCAGTCGTAGGGCTCGACTTCGTTAAGCAGATTTTCGATCTCCGCGCGCGTGTAGGTCACCACGATCGGACCGGTTACGGACGGCTCGGTATAGCGGTGAAGGAACGTGTCGAGCGAGCGCGCACCGTGGGAGCGCTCGCGAATAATCGTGTCGACGTCCAGCCAGACGAGCTCGCCCTCGCTATAGAAATCGCCGGCGCCGCGGCGAATCGACGGATAGGCGCCGCGCGCCACGTAGTAGTACGGCGCGCCGGTCGTGAGGTCGATCAGCGGCGTCGTCGATCGCCCGGTCCGGTAGTCCATGTCGGCGTAGAGGGTTGCGAGGTACTCCGGATATTGTTTCGGCTCGCGGATTCCGGCGCGAAACGAGAGCAGATCGCCGAGGTACTGGTTCATGCCCTCGTAGACCCACAGCAGATCGGTTAGCTGCGCGACCTGGAAGTTCGGCGTGGTGAGGTCGGCCGGCCGCCGGTACTTACCGTTCCAGGAGTGCGAGAATTCGTGCGTGATGAGGTCCCCAGCCGCAAGCGATTCGTTTGGATCGGTGAAAAAGTCGTCGGGCGCGCGATTATCGCTCGATTGGTGATGCTCGATCCCCTGGAAGCCGATCGCGTCGCTCAGCGTGACCAAGGCATGATAATCGATGAAGTGACGCGAGCCGTAGAGCGCAAAGGCTTCGGCCGGCACGCGCTGGTAGGCCTTGAGCAGGTTGGGCGGGAGGTCGAGATCCTGGGGGTAGTCGGCGAAGGCATCGAGTTGCACGAAGGCCGATCCTTCGCGCCAGAGATCCCACTTCTTGACGTAGCGGCCGAAATCGAGGGGCGAGTCGACGAGCATGTTCAGCGTGGTGACGTCAAAATCGACGCGGTCGCCGCTGCGCGACGCGCCGCGCAGCGCGGTCGCAAAATCCCAGCCCGCCGGGAGCACGATCGAGGGCTTCACGAAGTACTGATGCGAGTCGATGCCGGCTTGATAAAGCAGCGCGCGGTTCCAGTTGAGGATCGCAAGCGAGTGCGTCGACATGACGTCGTCTTCTGCGTTCATCAACACCGTGAAATCGATATCGATCGCTTGCGCACCGCTCGGAACGTCGACGTGAAAGGCATACATGTCGACCGCATCACGCCGCCAGTCGAGGGATTTCCCGTCCGCGTTGACGCGCAGCGCCGCCAAATTGCTCAGCGGCCCGGTCGGTCCATGCTCTCCGGGAATCCATTCCGGATAGACGAATGTGAAGGCTCCGGAGGTCACTGGAAGCCGCTCGTGGACTTCGATGATGCCGTCGGCCGCGCGCGAGGCGTCGAGCGCAAGCGTCGCCGGTTGCGCTTGCGTCGCGTCGGAGGGCTTCGCAACGAAGGGAGCGCTGCGGACGGCGGCCGGCGCAAGCAGCGCGCAGAGAACCAGAACCGCGCTCAGACGGTGCATGCTGTCCCGGTTCTCAGCCCGGCAGCGCGGCCCTTCCGAAGCGAGCGCAGGCAGGTCCAATGCCTGGCCGCGACCAAAAGCGCAGAGCCTTTCTGCAACCCCCTCTCTGACGGAGGTCGCTCTACCACGTGAAGATCGTGGTAACGGTCAAACTCGTTCCGGACCCCAGCGCCGAAAAGCGCATCGATCCGCAAACCAAACGGCTCGTGCGCACCGGCGTTGAGACGATGCTCAACCCCTACGACGAATATGCGCTCGAGGCAGCCTTGCAATTGAAGGAACGCGCCGGCGGCGACACCACCGTCACCCTGTTCACGATGGGCCCCGAGGCGCTGAAGGAAACCTTGCGGAAGGCGCTGGCGATGGGCGCCGACGAGGCGTTCGTGCTGAGCGACGCGGCACTCGAGGGGAGTGACGTTTCGGCGACGGCCTACGCCATGGCGCAGGCGCTCCGCAAGCTCCCCTTCGACCTGCTGATCGTTGGGGGCTTGACCGACGACAGCAGCACCGGTGCCGTACCCGGCGCGCTGGCCGAGCATCTCGGCCTTCCCTGCGTGACCAACGCGCGCAAGGCCGAAGTCGTCGACGGGCGCTTGCAGGTGGAGCGCGAGACCGATGCCGGGTACCAAACGGTCACGCTGCCGTTACCGGCGTTGCTGACAACCGCGCTCACCTTCGGCGAGCCGCGGTATGCCTCGCTCAAAGGCATCATGGGCGCCAAGAAAAAGACGATCGCGACGATGTCGCTGGGGGATCTCGGCCTCGATCGGCCGGTCGGCGCGAGCGGATCGAAGACCGAGCTGCTGACCTTTGCACCTCCTGCGGCTCGGGGCAAGGGTCAAACGGTCGAGGCGAGCGACGGCATCTCGGGCGCGCAAGTAATTTTCGACTTTCTCAAAGAGAAGAAGCTCGTTTAGGGGCGCGCATGAACAACGTGATCGTCTATGCCGAACATCGGCGCGGGGAGACACGCAAGGTCACCTTCGAGCTTGTCAGCGAAGCGCGCAAGCTGGCTGACGCGCTCGGCGGGAAGGCCTACGCAGTTGCTGTCGGCCCGGGTTCGGCGCAGCTTGCCGAGCAGCTGAAAGCCTATCCGCTGGATGCCATCTACGTAAACGAGGACCCGGACGTCGACGCCTTTGTGCTCGATCCGATCGTCGACTACCTTGAAGCTGCGGCAAAGCTGGCCGGTCCGTCCCTCGTGCTGATTCCGAACTCGCTTGCCGGGCGCGACGTCGCCGGACGTCTGCTCGTCCGCTTGGATGCCGGCATCACCGCCGACGTGATCGAGTTCAAGGTCGAGAACGGCGCCGTCGCCTGCGTCTCGCCGAAACTAGGTGGCGCCCTTATCACCACCTGCGAGCTGCGGCCGGCTCCGTACGGCGTTTCGACCGTGCGGCCGAACGCTTTCGCTGCCCAGCCCGGCGGCTCGGGCGCCGAGTTGATTCGGCTGGAGAAGCCGGCCGGAAAGGCATACGCGGCCGCGGTCGAGAGCGACGTCGAGGAAGGCTCCGGGGAGCTGGCGCTCGAGGAGGCACCGGTCGTCGTCGCCGGCGGGCGTGGGCTCGGCGGCCCGGAACCGTTCGAAACGCTGTTGAAACCCCTGGCGCGAGCGCTCGGTGGTGCGGTGGGCGCATCGCGCGCTGCCGCCGATGCGGGCTGGGTACCGTATAATCTTCAAATTGGGCAGACCGGCAAGACAGTGACCCCCTCTCTCTACATCGCCGTCGGCATCTCGGGCGCGATTCAGCACAAGGTCGGCATGCGCGCTTCGGGGACGATCGTCGCGATTAATAAGGATGGGGCGGCACCGATTGCCGAGTTTTCCGATCTACTCGTCGTGGGCGACGCGTTTCGCATCGTTCCGGAGTTGACGAAATTAATAGAAGCCTCAAAAGGATAGAACGTTGAAACGATTCGCACTGATCGCC
>JASHXG010000213.1 GCA_030043675.1 Vulcanimicrobiota bacterium | reverse complement strand
TAACGGTTGTATCCGGTCGGCAGAACGCTGGCCAGATAGTTGACCAGCCCTTCGTCGTTCAGCGAGCTGTAAAGGGGCGTGAAGAGCTGGTCGTTGTCCCAGAGCAGCTGCACGTCGTCTCGCAACGCGTCGTCGTGATGCGGAATCGCCACGTGCACGTTCACGATGGACGTCCGGATGCTCTGCATTGCCGGCTCGAAGCTGAAAGGTGGCTCGGCGAGAATCCAACCGCGTGCTCCGGCGACGGCAAGGTTGCGAGCTCCGTCGGTGTAGCACGAAGGCGGGATCGCATACTGGTAATGCGGTCCCGGACAGACGCCCACCGGTAGGCCGAACTCGTCTGCGACGTCGGCGCCGTTGAACTGATCGACGTAGCGATCTGACTGGTTGAACCCGCCGATTCCCACGTAGTAAGAGAACATTCGATCGGGCGTCGCGCCTCCAGCCTCGACGCTTAAGGAATGGTAGAACGCCGGCGTCCCGATGCCGGCGTTGAGCGATCCCATACCGGGATACGTTCCCGTCTTGATTACCTGGTTGACGAATCCGGCCAGACCCTGTGCCTCTGCGTTGGCCGGCGTGGCCCCGGTGTAGACTTGCAGCTCGAGCTGCCCGAGCGAAGATAGCGAACTGGTCGTGTAGTTGTCGAATGCCTGGTTGATCGGAATCCCATCGAACTCGTAGCCGACCTCGTAGTAATCGCCGCCGCGCACGTAGACGCTCTCCTGCGCCCCCGACTGGTTGGCCGGGACGTAGGCGCCGGGAACGCTGGAGATCGCCGAATAGGCGCTGTTGAGATTGCCGCCGCCTCCGAGCACGGCCGTGCGTGCCTGCTGGTTGGCATCGATCGAATAGACGTCGGCGGTCGTGCCCGGCCGCACCAGACTGGCAACTCCGCGAGACTGTACGGTTGCGATCGTCTTCAGCACCTTGTGCAGTTGCAGCGCGATCGTCTGGCGCGCATCGGCAAAGATCGCCAGGCCGGCATAAGAGATCCGCTCGTAGCCGTCTTTGGTAACCGTGACGTCGTACTCGTCGGGCGTCAGTGAAACGAACGCGAAGCGACCGTCGGCGTCAGTAAAAGCCGTGCTCTGTTGCGAGGGACTCGTTAGCGAAACCCGCGCGCCGGTAATCGGAGCCCCGCTCTGCGCGTCCGTGACGCGGCCGCTCAGGGTTCCGGTCGTGCCGGCCCAGGCGCGCGCGACCGGCGCAAGGCTTGCGAGGACCACACAGAGGTAGAGAAGATAGCGCGGTATCGCAGCGTACACGCTCGACCCCTCCCCGTATGAAGTTCCGCTCGGCTTGCCTGCTTTGCCGAAAGTCTGCGGTTCGTTCGGTCTTTACAGGCAGAGGCCTGAATCTTTTTCGACGAATCCTTGAATCAAGCGAATGTTCCTGCGTCTGCGCATCGCCTGTACCCTGCTTCTGATGCTCGGGCTAGCGGCTGCTCCGCCGCCAGACGTGCGCGTCGGCCGGCTAACGCTGCATCGGTGCGCGCACGTTGAAGCCTACTGTGGATCGATCGCGCGTCCGCTCGATCCTAGCGGCGCGGTCTCCGGGACGATCCCGATCGGCTTTACCTGGCTGCCTCACCGGAAGACGAACGAGCCTTCTGCCGGAACGATCCTCGCGATGGAGGGCGGACCGGGCTATCCATCGGGCGGATCGTTTTCTGCCTACGTGCGGCTCTTTGCGCCGCTTCTGCGAGACCGAGACCTGCTCTTAGTCGACGATCGCGGCACTGGGCGTTCGGGCGCACTCCTTTGCCCGCAGCTGCAGGACGCGACGGTGACAACGGTTGCAAACGTTGGGCGTTGCGGACGCCGGCTGGCCCGCCGAGCCGATCTTTACGGCACGGCGATTGCCTCGGATGACATTGCAGGGGTGCTCGACGCGCTTCGCATCGGCAAAGCGACGCTTTACGGCGATTCGTACGGCACCTTTATGGCCCAAACATTCGCGTGGCGACATCCCGATAGCGTGCGCGCGATCGTCCTCGATGGAGCATATCCCGTCGTTGGGCAGGATCCGTGGCTGAGCAGTGTCGCACCCCAAATCCGCCGTGCCTTCGATTTGGTCTGCGCTCGTTGGCTCGCTTGCGCGGCGCTTCCGAATCGCTCCCTGACGCGGATTGAGGCGCTGCTCGCCGCGCTTCGCCGGCCCGGTGCGGCGGCGACTCCGTCAGACCTCGCGTTCGTTATGGATTCGGCGGGTCTGAATCCGCTCGCGTATCGGGAGCTGGATGCCGCCGCGCGCGCTTACATCGGCGGAGATCAGGTCCCGCTGCGGCGCCTGGTGCGCGAAGCCTATCGCTACGAAGAGCAGAGCGGCAGCGGCGCCGCGGACTTCAGTGCCGCGCTCTTTGCTGCATCGAGCTGTTCCGACGTCCCGACGCCCTACGATCTGCGGGTTCCGCCGTCCCAGCGCCGGCTGCAATGGGAGACTGAGCTCCGAGCGAAGGAACGTAGCGATCCGGATCTCTACGCGCCGTTCAGCATTCGCGAATTTCTGGGCATGCCGCCGGACTACGGCTACGTCAATCTCTGCCTCGATTGGCCGGTCCCTTCGGCCGCGCATCCTGCCGCCGTGGTTTCCGCCGGAACGCACCTGCCGAACGTACCGGTGCTCGTGCTGGTTGGAGATCTCGACACAATCACGACGCCGGAGGAGAGCGCGGCCGCGGCCGCGCTTTTCTCACGCTCGCATCTGGTCGTGGTGACGAACACCGGGCACGTGACCGCGGTAGGCGACGTCTACCACTGCGCGTCGGAGATCGTTCGACGATTCATCGTCACCGAAAAGACGGGCGACACGTCTTGTGCGCGGCGCATTCCGTCGATGCCGCTGGTAGGCGGGTTCGAGACGCAGACGTCGGCGCAGTTTACCGAACGCGACGCGGCGCTCGCCGCGGCGCGTGATGCGCTTGCGCGCGTACGCGGCTACGGAATTCAGCGCGGCACCGGTTTGCGCGGCGGAACCTTCTTCGCCCGCACCGCCGGCAGCATTACGACGATCGATCTCGACGCCGTCGAGTGGATACCCGACCTGCCGGTAAGCGGTGTGATGCGCTGGAACGTGGAAAGCGGCGACGTCAGCTTGGACGCGCATCTTCCCTCGGGCACACGAGTGCGCGCGCAGTGGAATGCGTACTTCCCAAGCGCTGCCAAAGGCAGAGCCCTCGACGACATTCTTCCGACGGGCCAGTCCATTACGCCGCTTGCGGCGCGTGGCGCGCACATGACACGCCTCTCGACGGGTCTGCGCGCCGACGGTAACGCTGACGCCGCTGGGCCGGTATCGCTCGCGCTCAGCCCCGACGGTACGACCCTGCTCGCCCTGACGAGCGGCTACAACTATCAGTACTTTTCTTCCAACGGACGCGAGATACGTTTTGCGGTGCCCGATCCGATAACCGGCGCCGGCACGAAGAAGACGACGGACCTCACCCAATGGGTCTTCGTGTACCGTCTCGATGCTGCGGGGGCACCGAACGTCGTGCAGCGGATCGCGATCCCCGACGCGTTCGTCGGTCTTGCATGGGCGCCCGACAGCCGGCGGTTTTATGTCTCGGGAGGCATCGACGATCGCGTTGCCGTCTTCACGCGACGCGGCGATTCGTTCGCGCTCGACCCTCCCGAGATCATCCTTGGCCACGATAGCAACGCCGACGCGCCGCTGCCCAACTATGACGGCGGCGTCAACGGGCATACGACCGCTGGCCGAAACGCACGTGGGCTCGATATCGAGTTCGGGGCGCTAACCGCAGGGCTGTCCCTGAGTGACGACGGGCGATTGCTGGCCGTAGCCAACATGCAGAACGATTCGCTGTCGCTGGTCGACACGCAGACGCGCAAAGTCGTGCGCGAGGTTCGGCTGCACAGCGCGGGCTCGCTCGCCGCGCACGGCGAGTACCCGTACGGAGTGGCGGTGCGAAGTTCCGGGCCTCGCGCGACGGCGACGTCGATTTACGTCAGCTCGCTGCGCGACGGGGAAGTGGATGCCGTTCCCGCAACCGGCCGGGCCGCGATCGATCGGATCAACCTGGGCGGCGAGCCCAATGCGCTGCTGCTCTCCCACGACGCATCGACGCTCTACGCGGCGAATGGCGACCTCGACGAAATCGACGTGATCGACACGCCGGGCAACGTTCTCGTCCACCGCATCAGCGTCGATCGCCCCGGCCAGCGCTATCGCGGCGCGAATCCGAATGGACTGGCGCTCGACGAAAGCGCGCGCCGGCTCTACGTAACGCTCGGCGGTGAGAACGCCGTTGCGATCATCGATCTCAACGCCGACCGCGTCATCGGGCGCATTCCCACCGGCTGGTATCCGACCGGGATTGCGAGGTTCGACGGCCGCCTGGCGATTGCCGACGCGAAGGGTTTAGCCGGTCCCAACCCCGGCTTGGGAGCGTACGCGACATATGCTCCGAGTCGTCGTCCGTCGCCGACCCATCGCGACGAGTACGTGCTCGCGCTTGAAAAGGCCAACTTATTGACGATGCCGGTTCCCGGCGATGCAGAGCTGGCCGTCTTGAGCCGCATGGTGGATCGCAACAACGGGTTCGTCGCACCGTCCGCGCCGAGCCCGACGATTGTCGCGCTGCGTGGGAAGATCCGGCACGTGATTTATATTATGAAGGAGAATCGCTCCTACGATGAAGTGCTCGGCGACGTCCTCGGCGCGAACGGCGATCCGGGCCTCGTCTTGTTCCCCTTCGCGATCGCTCCAAACCATCATCGGCTCGCGACTCAGTTTGTTACACTCGACAACTTCTACACCAGCGGCGACGTGAGCGCCGATGGCTGGAACTGGAGCCAGCAAGGCCGGGCCAATGAATACACGACGCGCACGACCCCGATCTCCTACGCGAGCAACGGCTTCTCGTCGGATTTCAACGGCCAGAATCGCGGCGTCAACACCTCGAATCCTGCGACGGGCGGAGGCGATCAGTTCGACGCGCGCGTCACCACGCTGCTCGATCCGACTGGGTCATCGACCATCCTCCCCGGCAGCAAGGATATCGCCGCCACGGCCGGCGACAGTGACGATGCGCCGAACGCGACGGGGGGCTATATTTGGGATTCGGTGCTGCGAGCAGGCGAAAGCATTCGCCACTATGGCATGTACACCGACCCTACGTACTATAAAATCGGCACGCCGTTCTTCATTCGAATCGTTCGCAACGCTTACGCGCGAGGAGTACGTCAAGCACCGCCCGTCCGGCCGTCGCTTCGCGGCCGGACCGATCTCTACTACCGCGGCTGGGATCTGGATACACCCGACCGCTATCGTTACGAGGAGTGGAAGCGCGAGTTCGACGGCTACGTAAAGAACGGCAACCTGCCCGCGTTCGAGTCGGTCTGTCTGATGATGGATCACTTTGGACAGTTCAAAACCAACGCCGCCGGCCTCGACACGCCCTACCTGCAGATGGCCGACAACGATTACGCGCTGGGGTTGCTCGTCGAAGCCGTCTCGCACTCACGCTATTGGAACGATACCGCGATCTTCGTGCTCGAGGACGATTCGCAGGATGGGCCCGATCACGTTGATCCTCACCGCTCGATCGCGTACGTCATTTCTGCGTACACGCGGCGCCACGCGGTCGTCCACGCGCGCTACAACACGGTGACGATGCTCAAAACGATCGAAGAGCTGCTCGGCGTCAAGCCGCTCGGCATCTTCGACGCCAACGCACGCGACATGGGCGCCGTCTTCTCGGCCACGCCCGATTCGCGCGATCGTTATACGGCCGTGCTCCCCGGAGGTCTATGCCAGCCGCCGGTTCATCGCGATCTCATTCCGGAGTGTGCGTCGCGCTCGCGTCCCCGCACGGCCGTTCTGCGGGCGCGGCGCGCTGGCGCTTGGTGGATCGTGAAAACCGCCGGCATGGACTTCGATCGCCCCGACGCGGTCGATCCGCTCCGATTCAACTCGCTGCTCCAGACCGGATTGCGCTAAGAGGCACGCCGTCATCCGCCCCAGGCTGACGGCAGAGATTGAACGTCTCTCCTCGAACTCCAAGGTCGAATAAGACCCCTTTGCGAAAGCGAGCGCGCCTCAATGAAGCATGAGTCTTGCCACACCTCGGTTATCCAAGCTGCATCACAGCGGATCAGCGCCGATCTTTCGCGGCGCGGATTCATCGCCGGGGCGACCGCTTCAGTCGCCTCGCTGGGATTATTTGGTTCCGCGAAGGCCGCACCGCAGGCGCCGTCGCGACCGATCCTTTTTACGAACTTCAGGCTTTTCGACGGCACATCGAGCGGTCTGCGCGAAGGCTTGTTTCTGCTCGTCGAGGGCACGCGAATCAAGGCGGTCGAAAGCGGAACGCCGGGCACTCCGCAAGGCGCGCACGTCGTCAACTGCGGCGGACGCGTCATCATGCCGGGCCTGATCGACTCGCATTGGCACGCGGTGTTTGCGGGCGTGCCGCTCCCGGTGCTGATGCAAGGCGACGCGGCCTTCATTTCGTTAGCCGCCGCCGCTGAGTCGGAACGCACTTTAATGCGCGGGTTTACCACGATCCGCGATTGCGGCGGTCCCAGCTTCGCGCTCAAGCAGGCGATCGACCAAGGCCTCGCGATCGGCCCGCGTATTTATCCTAGTGGCGCCATGATCACGAGCAGCGGCGGACATGGCGACCTGCGCCCAATCTACGAGATCACGGCGCCGGGCGGCCCGTTCGGCTCGCTCCGGGCAGCCGAAGGCGCGATGATTGCCGACGGCACCGACTTGGTTATGTTGCGCGTGCGCGAACAGCTCTTACAAGGTGCTTCGCACATCAAAGTTGTCGGTAGCGGCGGCGTTTCATCGCCGCGCAGCCCGCTGGATGCGATGACCTATACGGAACCTGAAATACGCGCCGCCGTCGACGTTTGCCGCGACTGGAACACGAGCGTGACCGTGCACGCCTATATGCCGCAGGCGATTCAGCGCGCGATGGCGGCAGGAGCCCAATGCATCGAGCACGCGCACTTGATGGATGACGCGACTGCCGCACTGATGGCAGAAAAGGGCGTCTGGCTGAGTACTCAGCCATTCCTGAGCGCAGAGGATCAGCTTCCACAGACCGGTGATGCCATTGAAAAATTGGAAGCGGTCTTTACCAGCACGCGCAACATGTACAGGCTGGCGATAAAGCATGGCGTCAAGACCGCATGGGGTTCCGACTTGATTCTCTCGTCAACGCTCACAAAGCGCCAGGGCATCATGGTCACGCATTTGACGAACTTCTACTCGAGCGCCGAGGCGTTGAAGCAGGTGACTGCGACGAACGGTCACCTGTTGATGTTGAGCGGCGAGCGAAATCCGTATCCCGGCAAGTTGGGCGTCATCGAGGAGGGCGCGCTCGCCGACCTCTTGGTCGTTAACGGCAATCCGCTCGAAGACATCACGTTAGTCGCCAAACCCGAAACGAGTTTCGCGATCATCATGAAAGACGGAACCATTTACAAAAATACTCTTGCGTGATTGCCAGCCGCCGGCCGGCTAGAGCAAGGACACGACGCCGGTGCGCAGGTCCACGTAAGAGGCGACGACCTTAAGCTTGTGCTCGGCGATTAACCCGTTGAGCAGTTCGTTCTTGCTAAGGCTCTGCGCTACGAGCGAGGCGTTCGCCTTCGTTGCGTTAACGAGTTCGTCACCCGGCCGCCCTTGAACAAGGTGAACGGCGGGAGCGATCGCTTCGGTGAGTCGCACCAAATCCGGCGTTGGTGCCGGCTTTCCGTGGACCGCGTCGATTGCAGCCTTCACTGCACCGCATCCAGAGTGGCCCATTACGACGATGAGCTGCGACCCGAGGACAGCCGAGCCGAATTCGAGACTCGCGGTCTCGGTCGAAGTTGCCACATTGCCGGCGACTCGCACGACGAAGATGTCACCCAAACCCTGCGTGAATAGGATCTCCGGCGACGTGCGCGAGTCAGCGCACGTGAGAATGGACGCCCAAGGTGCTTGTCCCTCGCCAAGGGAAGCGCGCTCCTCGATCGTGTTCACGCGCCCGGCGACCATCGCACTGACGTAATGCTTATTGCCATCCATCAGCCGGGAGAGTGCATCATCCGGCGCGACGTTTGCGCCCGCGTAGTCAGCAGCAAGGGCTGGCGCCAAACCCGTCGCAAGTAGCGTTCCCACGGAAGCGGCGCGGAGTACAAATGCGGTTCGCGTGCAAGAAGACGTCATAGGCTGCCTGCTCTCCTGTTTGGACGTGAGTGGATTTTGACGTCCTTCGAGTTGCAGGTAAAATCGAGTTGTCGATCGTCGTCGAATTACCGGCCACGAAGTCGATCGATGTTTGAACGAGTTCCACGAAGAGGCACCGTAGGGTGGAACCCTAGGACTGCTATTATGGCACCTTGCTGCTTTTGATGCAACTAGGATGGCCCCCGAATCGGGAGCTGGGGATAGCCGTCGATCTCCGCCCAAACGGGCTACGATGGATACCCGCCGATGCGCAAGAGTCGCTTCAGCGATGTCCGATCTTCAAAAATACGCTTGCATGAACGAAGCCGCCATGAAATCAGCGCGTCGTGTGCACGCCTGCGCCCTCGGTGTGGTCCTCGTCAAAGGCCGTGGATCCGAGGCGAATCCGCGGCAGCGCATGCGGCTGCTGGTCGCGCAGATACGCGACGATGCCTTCGCGAACGAAGCAACGCAGATCCCATAGGTCGCCGGAGTTGCGCGCGCTGACGAGAACGCGAAGCTGAATCGCGCGACCCGTCGCGTCCGTAACTTGACAGTTTTGGACTTGCCCGTCCCACAGCTTCGTGCGGCCGAGAATCTTCGGGATTTCGGCTCGCAGGGCTTCAACGTCGGTCGTCCAGTCTGCGAAAACGAACACCTCTCCGATCAGATTTGCCGTGCGGCGCGTCCAATTTTCGAAGGGGTTATTGATAAAAAACGAGAGCGGGACCACGAGCCGGCGCAGATCCCAGACCCGAAGCACGACGTATGTCGGCGTAATCTCCTCGACGCGTCCCCAGTAGCCCTGGACGACGAGCACGTCGTCGAGCCGGATCGGTTCCGTTAGCGCCAGCTGAATGCCGGCGACGAGATTCTCGAAGAGCGGTCGCGCGGCAAGGCCGACTAGGAGCCCCGCAACGCCTGCAGACGCGAGCAGCGTGGTCCCCAGGGTGCGCACGCTCGGGAACGTCATGAGGGCGATCGCGACGCCAACGAGGACGATCAGAATTGTCGCCGTCTGCGCGAGAATGCCGACGCGGGTTTGCGATCGACGGGCGAGCAGGTTGTCCTCGACGTCGACGGGGCAGCGGGCGACGCTGATATCGGCCCAGAGTCGAACCAGTGCGATCGCAGCCCAGGTGAAGGCGGCGATCGTCGCGACGACGACGGCGTGCTCGAGCGCGCCGCGCCAATGCTCGTGCTGCTCTCGCAATGCGATGCTCGGAAGAATGATGCCGATAAACGCGAGCGGGATGATGTATGCCGCCGGACGCCCCGTCCGACTTACGACGGCCGCGAGCACGCCGCTTCCGCGCTCGGCCCAGCGGCGGAGCAACCGGTAGAGTATGCGGTGCACTACCAGGCCGGCCACGATCGCGGCCGCGAGCAACACGGCCGTGGTCAGCGCATCGGCCTGCGACGGGCTCAGCGCGTGGAGAAACTCCATCGCCTCGTTGTACCCGCATCCAAAAGAAAAGACCCCGCCGGGTAGCCGACGGGGCCTCTCACCGGAGGGCAACCTGCTGCGCGCCCCTCCGACGCTTTACTGGTCGAAATCGAGTCCGCCGGCTAGCTCCTCTTAGAAGCCTTTTCTACAAAGGATGCGGGCACAGCTTGCAATGCTGGTATTCTACGACACTGTGCGCGCATCGACTACCTCAAAAAGAGCGATGGAGCCGGCTCGATTGCCGGCTGGAAGGCGTTTGATCGGCGCGGATACTGATATGTTTGCGCTATATGCTCTTTTACTTCCCCAGTGCTGCCGATACAAGTAGATATAGGCCCTCGCTATAGTGGCGATGGCCCGAATCCACGCAGAGGGCCGGAGGGGCAGTCGGCCTGACGACTCCCTGACGGTCGGCCTTGTATGATCGATCTTGTGAAGACAGGGCCGATCCGCATTGAGTCTTTAGAACCTACCGCAACGGAGTTGACAATAAGGTGGAAACAAATTTCGTATCGGGCATGAGGGTTTTGGCGACCCTGGCTATCGTAGTGCTGGCTGGTTGTTCCAACGTGACGCAAGCTATGCCGCCGGGCGGCGCGACTCTGCTTAGCGCCGGCGATCAATCTCAGCACGCTGAGTCGACGGCGCATTACGTGAAGATTCCAACAACCGATAGCATTCAAGACGATTTGATCAGCACGTTCCCGGAGGGGATATATAAGCTGAAGCACGGCTCCTTTTCGATTCCGTCGAAACCCAAGAAGTGCGGATACAGCGACGATGGCGCATGCAACTTCTACGACAGCTTCTCAGGGAGCGGCGCGCAAATTACGATGACAACCGCGATTGCGAAACCCGCAACCGCTTACACCCTCATGAATGCGTACTCTCCGCAGCCAAACCAGCAACTTGCGACCATCGAGTTTGTGGGAAGCGGTGGAGCAAAGGTGACGTTTGCCCTGATAGGTGGGAAGGATATTCGGGACTTCTACGACGGCAGCTTCGCGGACACCCTCAGCAACGGAGTGCCGGGGGTAATTGCAAGAAACGTATTTCATTGTGTGGATCCAAAAACGTGTCTCGGCGCGGGTGGAACTGGGAACGTTCACACTGGAGAGCAGGGTAAATATCGCATCGACGAGCAGCAGTACACCCTTAGCGCCCTTAAGGGCCAGACTCTTAAGAAGGTCATCGTGACCGACACGTACGGCGGCTCTACGCCGATTTTGTTGGGCCTCACAATCGAGTCACGCTGACCTCGTTGGCTCTGTCTAAAAGCGACATGTCGATGATCTCGCTCGCCAAAGTCAGTGCCGCGGCGCGAGCCGATTTTTCGCTACCGTAGCGAATGTCGTCGATCATCATACAGTGATCGAAGTCACGCCGCAGCTTTAGGCGTGCGACGAGCGCCGTAGTCGGCTCGAAGGCGCGCCGCTTTTTCACCCAGCGTATAAGGCTCTCGGCCTTTTCACGTTCGGCTGTGTGATCGTCGCTTGCTGGGTGCGTCGCCAACGCCTCTAGACTGACCGCGGGAGTCCACCAGGCAGGCATCTCGAACGTCACGGTGTCGGCGCCCCACGCGGAGTATCCGCCTCCTTGCGGCAACGCGACCGCCGGCATCGCGCGCTGACGGATCTGCGCCTCGAGATACCGCCCTAGCCGAGCCAGTTGTGAGCCCGTCGCGATATAATAGCGATGCGTATCGCGATAGGCATACCGACCCGGACTGATCTCGACGGCGCTGAGAAAGGCGATCGCGCGTGCGAGCGGGCCGTGTGTTTTCAAACGCGCAGCCTCTTCCTTTGACCCGTATCGGCGGGGCTGGGATGCTGAGCTGGTCGAGGACTGACCTTTATATCCCAGCCCCGGCCTTCAGCATACTCCTGAGCGACAGCTGGAATCCTGGAAGTAGCCTGGGAAAGAAAAATAGAGAAACGCGCGCGAGAGACGAGCGCTTCCGGCATCGAACGCGTCAGAGGTGCCGCAACGCGAGAAACCGTTCCCAACGGGCTGTGCGGCGGCGTTCTAGGCGGTCGGCATAGCAAGAACGGGCCGTATCATTCACGACGGCCTCAACGTTGGCGGCATCGGCGGCTTATTCCCCCTTGAAAAGGCACCGACTGCTCCGTACCTGCGCCGCGGTGCGGGGTTACGGCGGCAGGTTAACGAGGCGGAAACCCGCATCAAATGCAGCACGGAGAGGTGGCAGAGCGGTTGAATGCGGCGGTCTTGAAATGCACACCGTTCATCTCGATACGAGTCGCCAAGTGCCGGGAGGTGCGTGGAACCGGAGTTATCGGGTGTTAGAAACCCTAGGCCAGGCCTAATCCGTGAGCAAACGGTGAGCAGAATTCGGTTTGCTCACGATTTCGGTGCAGCCTGGGCCTCTCGGCGTTTAGGAATGGTGAGCCATTCCGCAAAAATTGCTCGCTGAGTAGACGACGTGGAATGACAATCGACGTTCTGGTCGCTAGGTCGTCTACGTGACCCCGATGCTCCGAGAAGTGGTGCCAACGATCGTGCAGTCCTCGATGTAGACGTCGCCTACGCCGGTCACATCGATTCCGCCACGAGTTCCAAACTGGTACGTACCGGGTCGAGGATGGACTACGGTTTTTCCGTTCGGCTCGGCTCCGACGAGCCCGGCTCCCGGAGCAAAAAGCGCGAACGGCGCCGCCAAGCTCGCGAGCAGATCCTGCCTGGTCATGGCTCTCCACCGTGCTTTCCGTCGAGCTGGGTGCCGCCCCGTCGTTCTACTGTCCGACCATCGCGAACGGCAGGGGCTCGATGCCCGTCGTGTACGTTATTGCGGCATATGATGCTGTTACCAAGCCTGGGGCGAGCGCGAACGTGCCCGCGGTGAGCCGCGTACTAGTACCTTTGATCGCGATCTCGCTAATCACGCCCTCGGGTCCGGCCGTGACGCAGAACGTGACCGGACCGTAGTAGCCGAAGGAACTGCCGTTGAACGCCGTCCCCGACAGAGGCGCCGTCGTCGAAACGATCGTCGCCTGGTCGTTGTAGCCCGGGCAATCGGTGATCTGAAGGTTGCTGACCGGTGTCGTTACCGAGACCGGCGCCTGCGACGATCCAGTGTACCCCGTCAGGTCGCAGTGATGAACGAACACGTTTGCGGGCGTGCCAACGGCGCCGGTTACGACGAGGCCGTTGTTGAGATTTCCGGTGAGGTCGCAGTCGGCGACGCGGATCGCGCCGGGAGTGCCGCTCGCGCTCCCGCTCACGTAAATCCCATACTCTTGCGTCGCCGGTGCAGGTCCACTACCGGATATAAACTGGTTCTCCCCGAGGATGTAGACGGAGTTATTGCAGGCAGCGCCCGTGATGCGCACGCCGGTAGTAGCACCCGTGATGACAATCCCTGCGGAGGTCACCTCGCCGAACTCACTGGCGCTGCCGTTGCACGAGTAGTAGCCGCCCAGCGCCTGGATATTGCTGCCGCCCGTGATCTGCATGCCGGCTCCCGGCCAGAGGAACGAGTGGGTCTCGACGAACCGGATTTGATCGATGACGCCGCCGCCGGTCACCGGGTCGATGAGGACGCCGGGCCCGATATATGTCGTTCCTGTTTTGCCTTGGCCCTGCGAGAATTCGCAGTTGTCGAACGTAACGCGTGCAACGCCCTGCGGGCTGTACGGCTGAATGAGCAGGGCGGCTCCGGCTAAATCTGTAGTACTGGTTGTGTAGCAACTCACGTTGCCGAAGTGTAGGTTATAGGCGTCGCCGCCCGCGCTCGCTCCGGGCGTGATGACGATGCCTTGCTGGTAGCCCTGAAGGCGAACGTTCTGCATGCGGAGTTGGTCGACGCTGTTGATCTGGACCGCAATCCCCTGCTCGTCGCCCGGCTCATAGTTCAGGAAGGTACAGCCGGCGACGTAGGTTTCTTTTGCGACGTTCGAGACGCCCGACCCGAGGGTAAGCGCCGTCCCGGGAGTGGCGGCGTTGTAGATCGTGCAGCGAAAGAGGCTGCACTGCAGCGTGTCATCGAAAAACACGCCTTGTGGGGCGTTGAGAATAACCGTGTTGTCGATGCGTACGTTTTGCCCGTTGACCACGTGGATCGCGGCTGCGGTACCGCCGGAGGGCACGCTCGCGCCCGGAAAGTAGGTAATATTCAGATTCTCGAAGGTCGTGCCGCCGATATCGTCCTCTGCGCTAACGCTGGTGTAGACGGAGAAGAGGTCGCCGTTATAGGGGCTGCCGGCGACTGTGCTCGTGACAAGGAGCAACGGCGTCGCGGATCCGGTATCTTGAGCCGTACCGACAATCCGCACCGATGCCGGCGCCGCGTTCCCCTCGACGCCGATGTTAATCGGGCCGACGATGTTGTACCCGGAAACCCCCTCGTACTCCGACGGGATCAGAACCGTACCGCCGCCGGCAGCAATGGCCGCGTTTATTGCGTTCTGCAGGGCCGCCTGATTGTCGCTCGGGTCTACGCTACTCCCGGGAAGCATGCCGTACTCGGGATCAAGAACGTTGAAGATCCCGGGTTGCGAGTACGTTGTCATCTATTCCCGCTCGCGGACGGTCAGAAAAGCCGCGACGACTCGAACTCATCGTTCCCGCCCAGTCGCCTCACTCATAGAAGTTAGCGCGCGAGACTTAAAATCGCCTTAAGGCGTCAAGACAGCATTGACCCCACAAGGCGCCCCACGGGCCGAGAGCGAAGCACACTAGGTAACCCGCTGCGCATATGGTATGAGGCCGGTCGGCGCGCCAGCGTGGGAGTCGAGGAGCAAGTCGAAAGTATGGGAATGCCTGACACGATATCCCGCGCGTTTACTGCTTGGGTCGGCCTTGCCGTTCTCCTTACTGGCTGCAATAGCGATTCGCCGAGTACAGCGTTCAACATGCCGGGCTCGGCAATCCCTAACGTTGTCCCATCGCGGTCGGCCTTGCGCGTGCCGCAGGCAACCGTGGAACCGGCCGGAGGAGATTCCTCATGGATGGCGCCCGAGGCAAAGAGCGAGGACCTCCTCTATGTCGCCAATGCCTACACGGTGACGGTGTATTCGTACCCGGTTGGTAAGCACGTAGGAACCCTACGCGGCTTTTATCGCCCGGAGTTTGAGTGCTCTGATAAAAGGGGCGATGTCTTCATCACGGAAGGCGGTGCCGTCTTCGAATATCCACATGGGGGCAAGAAGCGGACCCAGACCTTCACCATGAGCGGGTATTTTGCGAATGACTGTGCCTCTGATCCGACGACTGGGGACTTAGCGATCGCCTGGGAACACGGCCGTTCCAAGTCGTACCTCGCGATCTACCACCACGCATCCGGCACGCCGATCTCGTATAGCAAAGGAGGGATCCAATTTCTGTTCTGCGGCTACGACAGCATCGGTGATCTCTTTGCAGACGGCTTCGTCGGGGTTCCTGGTCGCACAGTGCTTGTCGAGCTTCCGAAAGGCGGCAGTGCTCTGAAAACTGTGACGTTTCACCAGACCCTCGGAGGGGATCCTGGCCCAGTGCAATGGGATGGGAAGTACGTGGCTGTCGGGGATCAGGCTAACGATACGATCTATCGATTCACCGTTTCAAGCTTCAAGGCGACCCTAGAAGGCAAGACAGTGCTAAAAGGAGCGCAGACTCTCGTCCAGTGGTGGATTGTCGGTAGTCGCGTCGTCGGACCGGACGATGTCCCGAGTAAGGTCTGGTACTGGGCATATCCAAGGGGAGGCTCGCCCACAAAAGTGATCACCAAGGCGGTCGGCGCTCCGGCCGGAGTGACCGTCAGCAGAGCCAACCCATAGCGTGACAAGGAGGCTGGTCGGGCATCGAGTCGCATATAGAGAAAGCGCCGCAAGCGGTGAGTGAGCCATGAAGCCAGTGAGATGCCCCGCCATTTTGGTTGCGTGCGTACGCACAACCACCGGCTTGCGTTTTGAAAGAGAGTCGATGCGCGCAACGTTCGCCGACACGGATCACGCATAAGCGGCATAGCGGGAAAGTTGCGTTCATGATATACTTGGCGTGAGAGACTGTACTCGACTTACGCCCGCATAATAATGCGGGTGTAATCATAGGTCCCGATGCGATCGTTCGCGAGGGGCTTTTTCTTTTTCCGAGGTGAGCTCATGATCTCCAAGTCGGTGGCGGCGCGATCGCGCACGCGCAGCTTCGCAACCGGCATCGACTACATCACGGAGCATGCGCACGAGCGCGCTTGTGTACAGGCTGGACGTTCGTTCGGAGACGGCATCGGCTACGCCAGCGCACCGAAGAAGGCAGCCTGGGTGCAGGTGCGCGGCGTCGCCTCGGTCGAGACGGCCGCGATCGAGATGGAGGGGGTAGCAGTACTCTCGCGGCGCTGCAAGGATCCGGTCTACCACCTCATCGTCGCCTATGCCAATGACGAGCGTCCCACACGCGGACAGGTCGTGAGCGATGCAGAACGGCTGCTGAAGACGATCGGCATGGAGCGCAACCAGTACGTGCTGGCGGCGCACCAGGATACCGACAACTACCACGCGCACGTGATCGCCAACCGGATCGGTCCGGAAGGCAAGGCAAACGACCTGTGGCACGAGCGGATCAAGCGCGAGCGCACCTGTGCCGAGATTGCCGCGGAACGCGGCTGGGAGATCGTCGTCGGCCATCACAACCGGGACATCGTGCAGCGCGAGCGGCATCTGTATTCGCCGCCACCGGACCCGGAGCGGTGCCTCAGCGATGGTGCATATCGGCAGTTGCGCGAGCGCGGCGAACTGCCGTGGCAGGAGAGTGGCCGTCCCTACGTGCTCGATGCCGTCGATCGCGCAAAGGACTGGAGCGATCTGCATCAGCGCCTCGCTGCGCACGGGGTCGTCGCGAAGCTGATTCGGCGCGGCGAGCGGATACGGGGTCTAGCACTCGCCGAAGGGTTCGAGCGCGGCGCGCCGGGATGCGCGGCGTCAAGCATCGATGTACGCTGCGCGCTGCCGGCGCTCGAGCGGCGCTTCGGGCCGTTCACTCCGTCGCGCGAGCTTGTCAAGGAGACGGTCGATGCGACGCAATGGGTACAAACCGCGCGCGCAACGATTCTCACCGCAGTCGACAGCGCGCGATCGTGGGACGATCTCGCGCAGCGCCTAAGTCGCGAGGGCATCGTCGTTAAGCTGATCCGGCGCGGGATGCGTGTACAAGGAGTATCGTTCGCACAGGGGCGCGATCCTGACTCACCAGGCTGCGGTGCCTCGCAGATCCATCCGCGGTGCAAGAAAGCCGCCCTCGAGCAACGTTTTGGCCCATGCCCGTATACGCCGGAGCAACCGCCGAGGCATCATCGAAGTGGGGTCCGCGATCGTGCTGAACGCGAGGCCTACGCCGACCCGCGTCGGACGCTGCGCGACGCGCAACGCATCGCCGACCACGCCAGAGCGCGCTCGGAGTACGCTCAGTATCGCGACCGCTTCTTCGCCGAGCGTCACCGAGCGACGGCGGATCGGAAAGAGGCGGCATGGGGACGCGAGAGCATGCAGCGCCGGTGCGAGGCCAAGCGGCGTCGCGAAGCGCGCCTGCTTTTGCGCGCAGTGGCGCGGCTGGCCGCGCGCGGCGCGATGGCCCGCCAACTGGCGTACTGCTCGATCGATGCGATCATGAATCGCCGGCGCGCACGAGAGTACGACGCCGCGCGCGTGCGCTGGGAGGCCACCAAGATCGTGCTCGCAGCAGAGCGCAAGCTGATGCTGGGGGAGAAACCGATGGACTACCGGTCGTGCGTAGCGGAATGGGCTCATGCAGGCGATCTTGGGGCGCAGAGAGTTCTAGACGCACTCGAGACTCCAGCGCATAATCGGCCCGAGCGGACCGTACGAGCCGAATTGCAGCCCGTCAACCTCGACCACGTTCGCGAGCGTCTACGCGTCATTCGCGCAAACGAAGAGGCTCGCTACGAGCACGCTCGCGTCGAGCGGCAACGCCTGACGCGCGTCAAGCGGCCGCCGACGGCGGAGCAGGCGCTCGCGTCGGCGCGAAAGGAGATCCAAGCGTGCGTCAGCGAGATAACGCAGTTCACGCCGGCCGAACGCGCACAGCTCGCACGGTTGGCCAAGAAAGAGGAATCCTGGAATCCATTTGTGCGTAACGTGGCCAAGAAGGAAGCCCTGAAACTGCATGCCGGGCAACAGGCCCGCTACGAAGCGGAGCTCGCCAAAGCCACGCGCGACTTTGAAGGCGGCAACGCCCATCGAGTTCAGGCACGCGTTCGAAGCGATGAACGCATCTACCGCGACTACGTCGACGTGTCGCTGGGTCTTGAAGCCCAGATGCGCAAAGCGCGCGCCGTGCTGCGCGATGAGATACCGAAGATCGAAAAACAGCTGACGGTGTTGGAACGTACCGGGTGTGCGCAGATCGAGGGCGCGGTGTGGGGCGCAGGGCCGGACAAGCTCGCGGCCAGCGTCGATCGCCGATACGGGGCATTGCCGCGGGAGTTGCGGCGCGACACCGAGTTCGCCATGCGTCGAGAACAGCGCGCTCTGCGCCGAGGCCATGAGTCGATTTCGATGGATCGGTGAGAGCTCTTCTGCGAGGCTGCGGCCCGCGAAAGTTGCTGGGGCGGCTGCAGCGAGCGGCTGCCACGAGCAGTTGACGCCCGGATTGAGAAGCGCGACAATTAGTGCGTAACGCCACGCGCGACTTACGTCCGCATTATAATGCGGGCTTTAGTGCTTTCGCGTATTTCCGCTGACTCGAAGGTGCCCCGATGCAAATCATAAGGCAGTCGAAGCTGACTTGGGAGAACGCTCCCGATGTGTTAACTGTGAAGGAGGCGGCTGCGCTGCTGCGCGTCACGCCGAGTGCCGTCTATGCAGCCATACGTCTGGGCGTGCTGCCGGCGGCGAACTTCGGAAAGCGTCAAACTCGGCTCGCCAAAGCCGCCTTACGAGAGGAATTGGGCAAGCGAGGCGAACTGAGCGTCTTGACCGCCGCCTTCGGCCGCGCACCGGAGGCTTAAATGAAAGGCTTTCTTCGCAAACGCGGGAACGTCTGGTACACGACGTTCGATTTGCCGCGTTTGCCCAATCAACCGCGGCGCCAGAGGTGCGTACGGCTCGGCAGGATCTCCAAGGCCGAAGCGCAGGAGCGCGAGCGACAGGTATTACTCCGCTACGACGAAGGTTCGTTCGCCGAAGAGTCAAGCAAGACGGTAGGCGATCT
>JASHXG010000212.1 GCA_030043675.1 Vulcanimicrobiota bacterium | reverse complement strand
AATAGATGCTCGTGCCGGCGTTGAACGCGGTGGTCAGCTGGCGCGCACGGTCCGGGCGAAAGTTGAAGAAGATGAAGGCGTCGCCGTCTTCGATCGGCCGCGCCTCGCCTACCAGGGTCGGGATGACGAACTCATCGTCTTCGCCGCGCGCGTATCCCGCCTCTAGGGCTGCAAACGCGTCCGGCGCACGGTACTCGGCGTCGCCGTTGGCGAGCAGGTCGTAGGCGCGCTTCGTGCGCTCCCAACGGCGATCGCGGTCCATCGCGTAGAAGCGACCGCTGACGCTGGCGATCGCGCCGCTCCGGCCGACGGCAGCGAGCTTGGCTTCGAGTTGTTCGAGATACTCGCGCGCCGAACGCGGCGGCGAGTCGCGGCCGTCGAGAAAGCCATGGACGGCGATCGGCACGCCGGCGGCGACGGCCGCATCGATCAAGGCGAAGAGGTGTTTGATCGAGCTGTGCACCTTCGCATCGGAGAGCAGCCCCATCAGGTGGAGCGTTCCGCCGGAGCGTCGCACGTGCTCGATCGCGCGCGCGAGGGTTTCGTTCCGCGCGAACTCGTCCGAAGCGATCTCCCGATCGATGATCGTCACGCCTTGCGGTACGACGCGTCCGCTGCCGAGGTTGAGGTGCCCCACCTCGCTGTTGCCGATGACGCCGGGCGGCAAACCCACCGCTTCGCCGGAAGCGGCGAGCGTCGTCCACGGATAGCGTTCGAAGAAGGCACGCCAGTTGGGAAGGCTGGCGGCCGCGATGGCGTTGCCGTGCCGCTCTTCGCGACAGCCCCAGCCGTCGAGGATCGCGAGCACGATCGGACGGTACTTCACGAGAATACGGACGCGGCGTTGGCGATGAGATCTGCAAAACCGTTGGGATCCAGCGATGCGCCGCCCACCAAGCCGCCGTCGACGTTGGGGCACGCAACGTACGACGCGACGTTGGCGACATTCATGCTGCCGCCGTACAGGATCGGCGTCGCCTCCAAACCATCGAGCGCGGCCCGAATAACTCCCATGACGCGGTCGGCCTCCTTGGGATCGCAGTTGTTTCCGGTCCCGATCGCCCAGATCGGCTCGTAGGCCATCGCGACGTTCGCCAGCTCGGTGCGCGCGACGCCCTCGAGGGCGGCGCGCGTCTGCGCCGTGACGCGCTCGTCGCACTTTCCGGCAGCGCGCTCCTCGGCTGTTTCGCCGACCGCGACGATCGGCGTCAACCCCGAGGCCAGTGCGGTCTTTACCTTCAGGCTGACGGTGCGATCGCTTTCACCGAAAAGCGCGCGCCGCTCGGAATGGCCGACGATGACGTGCGTGACGCCGAACTCGCGCAGCATCGGGGCACTGACCTCGCCGGTGAACGCGCCTTGCAGCTCCCAGTGCATGTTTTGCGCGCCAAGCAGTACGCGCGTCCCGCGGAGCGCGTGCGCGGCCGCCGGTATCGCGGTGAAGGGCGGCGCGATGACGATCTCGATTGCCTCGGAGAGCGCGCGCGTGCGCGGCACGAAAACGTCGAGAAATGCCTGCGTCTGCGCCGCCGTCTTGTTCATTTTCCAGTTTCCGGCGAGGATCGTTCTAATTGCGCTCAAGCGCCGCTACTCCAGGGAGCACTTTGCCTTCGAGATACTCGAGCGTCGCGCCGCCGCCCGTCGAGACGTGCGTCATTTGCGCGGCGAAGCCGAGCAGATGCGCGGCTGCGGCCGCATCGCCGCCGCCTACCACGCTGATCGCGCCGCGGGACGTGGCGCGCGCGATGGCCTCGCCGACCACCTTGGTTCCGTTGCGATAGGCCGGCCGCTCGTAGACGCCCATCGGCCCGTTGAAGACGATCGTCTTGGCCAGCTCGACCGTTCGCGCGTAGGCTTGTGCCGTCGCGGGGCCGATGTCGGCGATCACCTCCTCGTCGCCGACCGCGTCGATCGGGACGACGCGCGCGCGATCCTCGGCCTCGATCGACGGAGCGACGACCGCGTCGATTGGAAGCGCAAAGGCGGTGCGCGTCTGCTCGGCCTGCGCGAGAATGCGTTTTGCCGGTTCGAGGTCCTCGTCGCGCAGCGACCGTCCGACGTTGACGCCTTTGGCGGCGAGAAAGGTGTTTGCCATGCCGCCGCCGATGCAGAACGCGTCGACCAGCTCGACCAAGCGTGTGAAGACGCCGATCTTGTCTTTGACCTTGGCGCCGCCGATGACGCAGACGAAGGGTTTGGCCGGATGGTTCGTCAGCCGCGCCAGCGCCGACAGCTCGGCCGCCATCAAAAAGCCGGCCGCATGCGGCAGGAGATGCGCGAGGCCTTCGGTCGAGGCATGCGCGCGATGCGCCGTGCCGAAGGCATCGTTGACGTAGAGATCGCCCAGCTGCGCCAGCTGCGCGGCAAAGGCCGGGTCGTTGCGCTCTTCCCCCGGGTGGAAGCGCACGTTTTCGAGCAGCAGCACGTCGCCGTCTCGAAGCTGCGCGACGGCGCGGGCGGCGCCTTCGCCGATGCTCTCCGGCGCGAACGCAACCGGAATGCTGAGGCGTTCGGCGAGTGCCGCGGCCACCGGCCGCAGCGATAGCCGGGCGTCGGACTTCCCGTCGGGACGTCCAAGATGCGAGAGCACGATCGTGCGGGCGCCATGCTCGTGCAGCCAGCGCAGCGTCGGAACCGCTGCATCGACGCGCGCGTAATCGGCGATCCGCGCGCCTTCCATCGGAACGTTCAGATCCTCTCGAACCAAGACGCGCTTGCCGCGGACGTCGAGATCCGCGACCGTGCGAAAGCTCAAATGGTCGCCGGAATCTTTTCGAGGATCATCGCGGTCAGCTCGGCCAGCCGGCACGAATAGCCCCATTCGTTGTCGTACCACGCCGCGATCTGCACGAGGTCGCCGTTGGCGTTGGTGAGCTTGCTGTCGATGATCGAGCTGTACGGATTCTTCTTGAAGTCGCTCGACACGAGCTCTTCCTCGGTGTACGCGACGTAACGGCTGAGCTCGCCTTGCGCCGCGCCGCGCAGAATGGCGTTCAGCTCCTCTTTGGTCGTGGCTTTCTTGGTCTGCGCCACCAAATAGATCAGCGAAACGGTTGGCGTCGGGACGCGCAGCGCGAAGCCGTCGAACGAACCCTCGACTTGCGGGATCGTGAGATAGAGCGCTTTGGCGGCGCCGGTCGAGGTCGGAATGATGTTGGTTGCGGCGTTGCGCGCGCGGCGCGGATCTTTGTGCGGTCCGTCCAGCACGTTCTGATCGTTGGTGTAGGAGTGAACGGTCGTCATGAATCCCTT
>JASHXG010000211.1 GCA_030043675.1 Vulcanimicrobiota bacterium | reverse complement strand
GTCTCCTGCGTCACGATTCCGATATTGTCGCGCAACGACGTTAGGGTGACGTTGCGCACGTCGTGACCGTCGATCATCACGCGGCCGCTCTGCGGATCGTAGAAACGGGGCACGAGCTGGGTGATCGTCGTCTTGCCGGCGCCCGACGGGCCGACGAAGGCCGCCACCTCGCCGGGCCGCACGTGGAAGGAGACGCCGTTGAGCACCTCGCGCACCCCATCGTAGGAGAAGACGACGTTCTCGAAGGCGATGTCGCCGCTCACGCTGGGCAGGGCGATTGCTCCCGGCGGATCGTACTCTTCGGTCTTCATGTCGAGGTACTCGAAAATTCGCTCGAAGACCGCGAGCGCGCTGACGATCTGCACTTGAATGCCGGCCAGCGTCGCCGCCGAGCCGTAGAGCCGGCCTTGAACGAAGGAGACGAACGCGACGATCACGCCGACCTTGAGCCCCGCCGAGATCGCCAGCCAGCCGCCGCCGAACCAGATCAGCGCCGGACCAACCACGACCATCGCGGTAACCGAAGCCAGGAACCAGCGCCCGACCATCGCGAGATCGATCTCCAGCTGCATCAGGCCGGTTCCGACCTTAAAAAAGCGCGCGCGTTCGTACGCCTCGCGCGCGAAAGACTTGATCAGGGTGATCCCGGAGATCGAAAGCGTCTCCTGCGTGATCGACTCGACTTCGTCGCGCTTTTCGCGGGTCTGCCGGCGGATCGAATACATCCGGCGTCCGACCGGGCCGAGCGGAAAGATCATCAGCGGCACGATGATGACCGAGAGCAGCGCCAGCCGCCAGTTCCAGATGAACATCGCGATCAGCGTCGTTACGATGAGCACGATGTTGGTGACGATCGTCGTCAGCGTGCCGGTAACGACATTGTCGACGTTGTCGACGTCGTTGCTGACGCGGTTCATGATCTCGCCCGTCTTGGTTCCGGTGAAGAACTGCAGCGGCATGCGATGGAGATGCCCGACCAGACTCGTGCGCAGGTCGCGCATGATGCCTTCGCCGACTACCGAGTTGAGATAACCTTGAAGGACGCCGACGCCGGCCGCGAACAAGGCGGAAACCAGAATGATCCCGACGTCGATTCCCAACGCAGTGACGTCGCGCCGAGGAATCGCGGAATCGATGATATTCGCCGTAACGAAGCCGGGCACGAGGCCCAAGCCGGAGACCACGACGATGCACGCCAGCACGGTCGTCTGCTGGCGCCAATAGGGTGCAAAGAGCGCGCCCATTCGCTTCCAATCGACGCGCCGCTTCATGTGGGGTTTATCGGGCTGATAGATGTTGGACCACATCAGCCCATGTCCGGCCATCATCGCCAGCTACAACCGCTCACGGGCGCGTTCTGGTTGCCCTCGCCCGGCGTCGGCGACTAATATGGGGCAGTGCGCTGATGGAGCGAGACCTTGTTCCCCTCGAGGTCGTTGAACGAGGCGACCTTGCAGACCGGCGTCGCGTACGGGTCCTCCACTTCGACGCCCTTGGCGCGCAGATCGGCGATCGTCTTGTCGATGTCATCGACTTCGAAGACGATGCCCGATGCGGTTCCAGGATCGATCTGCATCCACTGGTCCCACATCACACTGAAGTAGCCGCCGCCGACGTCCGCCTCGTTGTATCTTTCCACTCCGTCCTCTTCGAACGGACCGCTGAAACGGATGCCGAGGGTGTTTTCGTACCACTTGCGCAATGCGGCAACGTCCTTGGCCGGATACGCCGTGTACGCGATCTCTTTAATCATGCAAGTCTCCCGAATTTTACGCCTGGCCGTTACGTAGCGCGGCGAGTTCTTTGAAGAGTTTTTCTTCCTTATCGGAGAGGTTCTGCGGAAGCTGGCCGATCAGGCGCACGTATTGATCGCCGGCGCCCTTCCCTTTGACCTTCGGCATTCCGCGGCCGCCCAGACGCAGCAGGCGATTGTTCTGCGTGCCGGCCGGGATCGTCATCGCGACTTGCCCGTTCAGCGTCGGGACCTTCACTTCGCCGCCCAGTACGAGGTCATAAATGCTGACCGGGAGATCGACGTAGAGGTCGTCCCCTTTGCGCTTATAGGTCGGATCGTCGAGCAGCTTCACGACGAGATAGAGGTCGCCGTTGGGGCCGCCACTCTGTCCGGCACCGCCCTGTTCGGCCAGGCGAATGCGTTGCCCGTTGCCGATCCCTTTGGGAATCGTCACCTCGAACTTCTTGTTGACCAATATGCGTCCGGTGCCGTGGCACTCGGGGCAGAGCCGCCCGCCTACGGTGCCGGTGCCTTGGCAGCGCGGACAAACGTCTTCGATTTGAAGCGAGACGGCTTTCGTGCCGCCGTCGTAGACATCGCGCAAGCCGAGGTCGATCGTGGTCTCCAGATCCTGGCCGCGACGCACGAACCGAGCGCCCTGGCCGGTTTGACGGCGGCCGATCCCCGAGAAGAAGACGTCGAAGAAGTCCGAGAATCCGCTCGGCGCTCCCGCGCCGCCGAGGTCGAACTCGAACTCTTGCCCGTCGACGTTCGTACGATATCGCCGCTGCTGTTCGGCCTGCTGCGCGGCTTGTTGCCAGTTCGGGCCGAGCACGTCGTATTTCTTGCGCTTGTCGGGATCGCCCAAAACTTCGTAGGCCTCGGAGATCTCTTTAAACTTCTCCTCGGCCTCTTTTTGATTGTTCGGATTCGCATCCGGATGCCACTTGCGCGCCAGCTTCCGATAGGCGGATTTGATGTCTTTCTCTTGCGCGTTCTTCGCGACGCCCAGGACGGCGTAGTAATCCTTAAAGTTCATTGCGCTTTGGCAACGATGACCTTTGCCGGACGCAGCACTTCGGTACCGAGGCTATAGCCCTTTTCCGCAACTTCGACGACGGTGTCGTCGGCGAAGCCGTCGGAGGGGGCGGTTCCTATCGCCTCGGCCAGGCGTGGATCGAACGTCTTGCCCTTGACGTCGAGCGGCTTCACGCCCTCGTTTGCTAGGATGGCTTCAAAACCGCGCAACGTCTGCTCGAGACCACCGCGCAGCATCTCGCCCTGCGCATTCGAGTCCAGCGCGCGTTCGAGATTGTCGAGAACCGGGAGAAAGCGGGTCAGCAGCAGCCGGCGCCTCGAGTCGACGATCGAATCGAAATCGCGCTGCGTCCGCTTCTTGTAGTTGTCGAAATCGGCGGTGGCCAGCAGAAACTTGTTGTAGTTTTCATCGGCGCGCGCGTTGGCTTGCGCCAGGCGCTCTTCGAGCGACGGCTCCTGCGCCGCCGCCCCGCCGTTTTCTTCGATAACGGCCTCGCCGGCCTCAGTTTTCAATACCGGATCGTCAAACATGATTCTCACTCAATTTCGCCACACGTCGAAGTATGCGATATCGGGACCCGGGATATGTCGCGCAAAGCGGCGCGTGAATCCGCCGCGGAGCCACGGATGGCTCCGGCCTAGCGATATATCCTGGGTCCCGATGAAAGCCTTACTTCGCCTCCTTGAATTCGGCGTCGATGACGTCTTCGGACGGCGCTTGAGCGCCGTTGCCCGACGTACCGGCACCGGTGCCGGCTCCGGCCGCGGCGCCATCGCCCGCCGGGCCTTGCTCGCCTTGCGATCCGGCGGATTTGTAGAGCACCTCGGCCATCTTGTAGCTGGCCTGCTGCAGGGCGTCGATCGCCGGCTTGATCTCCGCGACCGTGCCGTTCTCGCTGACGCGCTTGAGATCGCCCAGCGTCCGCTCCACTTCCGCCCGCGCTGAGGCATCGAGCTTGTCGCCGACCTCTTTGAGCGATTTCTCGGTGGAGTAGATGAGGCTCGATGCGTTGTTGCGCACTTCGGCCTCTTCGCGCTTGGCTTTATCGGCGGCGGCCTGCGCCTCGGCTTCACGGACCATCCGCTCGACCTCGTCCTTATTGAGATTGGTCGAAGCGGTGATGGTGATCGCCTGTTCCTTGCCGGTCCCCAGATCTTTTGCTGCAACGTTTACGATGCCGTTGGCATCGATGTTGAACGTCACTTCGATCTGCGGCACGCCGCGCGGCGCCGGCGGAATGCCTTCCAAGCGGAAGCGTCCGAGCGTTTTGTTATCGCCGGCCATCGGACGTTCGCCTTGGAGCACGTGGATGTCGACCGAAGTCTGGCCGTCCTCGGCCGTCGTGAAGACCTGCGACTTCTTGGTCGGAATCGTCGTGTTCCGTTCGATGAGCGTCGTCATGACGCCGCCGAGCGTTTCGAGACCGAGCGAGAGCGGGGTGACGTCGAGCAACACGACGTCGGTCACGTCGCCGGAGAGCACGCCGGCTTGAATCGCAGCGCCGACCGCGACGACTTCGTCGGGGTTGACCGTTAGATTCGGCTCCTTGCCGGTGAGTTTGCGCACGAGTTCCTGAATGACCGGCATGCGCGTCGCGCCGCCCACCATGATGACTTCGTCGATCTTCGAAACGTCGAGTTTCGCATCGGCGATCGCGTTATGGAACGGGCCCACGCAGCGATCGGTCAGATCGCTCGTCAGTTCCTCGAACTTCGCGCGGGTCAGCGTGTAATCAAGATGCTTGGGACCCTCTTGGTCGGCCGTGATGAACGGCAGGTTGATGCTCGTCTGAACGACCGAAGAGAGCTCGATCTTGGCCTTCTCGGCCGCTTCGGTGAGCCGCTGCATCGCCTGCTTGTCTTTGCTCAGATCGATGCCTTGGTCGCGGCGGAACTGGTCGACCAGCCAGTCTACGACGCGGCGATCGTAATCGTCGCCGCCGAGATGGGTGTCGCCGTTGGTCGCCTTCACTTCGAACACGCCGTCGCCGACCTCGAGAATCGAGACGTCGTAGGTGCCGCCGCCGAGATCCCAGACGAGGATCGTTTCGTTCCCCTTCTTTTCGAGACCGTACGCCAGGGCGGCCGCCGTCGG
>JASHXG010000210.1 GCA_030043675.1 Vulcanimicrobiota bacterium | reverse complement strand
CGGATCGAGGAGAAAGACCTCGTTCTCCTCGCTTCGTCCGACTCGGGCCTTTCCTTGAATAGAATATACCCCGTTCACCGGCATACCCTTGATCATTCGCAAACGAAATCGGGTGGGCGTGTCCTTTTCGACGACCTCGATCTCGATTGCTCCGGCGGGAAGGCGATCGCGCGCCGCCAGCGTCACCCGCGCGTCGCCGGCCGCGAACGCGACGCCGACTCGCGCCCCTAGCTCGCGCAGCAGCTCCGCCCACTCGCGTTCGAGATAGGATCGATGATCGGCCAGCCGCGCGAAATCGACCGGGCTGACGTAGACGAGATAAGAGCCGGGTGCGCGCAGGCCCCCGTCGTCGTCCCGAGTCTGCGCTTCCATCGTCGAAACGAGTTTACGCGCGATCTGCGCCGGCTCCAGGTCGCTTGGAAACGTCCGGGCGAAGGCTCGTTCGATGAGCGCCGCGCACGCCTGTTCGATCTTTGCGAAGAGGCTCAAGCGCGCCGCTCGACGCGAGCGATATAGAAGCCGTCGCGCCCTTCGAGCCCGGGCGGCACGAGCACGTCGCCGGCGTCCGTCAGCAACGCCTCGTAGGCGGCCGGTATCAACCCGCGCTCGAAGTTCTCTTGTGCAAGAAACCAGTCCATCACTTCCGTCGTCTCGCGCGGATCCGTCGAACAGACCGCGTAGACGAGCGCCCCTCCGGGATAGACGTGGCGAGCCATCTGCTCGAGCAGGGCGCGCTGCGTCAGGGCAAGGCGTTCGCCATCGCCACCTTGCTTCTTCCAGCGCATCTCGGGGTGGCGCCCTACGACGCCTACGCCCGAACACGGCGCGTCGATCAGCACCCGGTCGAATCGCTGCTCCGTGGATAGCAGTGCGCCGGTAGCGTCGCCGGTCACGATGCCGCCAACGACCCCCGCCTCCTCCAGACGGCGGCCGAGCAATGCAACCTTGCGCGCGTCCTGCTCGATGCACAGGAGCGTGCCGTCGCGCGCTAGTCGGGCGCCGATTTGCAGCGCTTTGTTCCCCCGTCCGCTGCAGACGTCGAGAACCGACTCCCCGGGCTGTGGATTGAGCACATCGACCGGCATCGCCGAGCTCTCCGACTGGACCCACCATGCGCCGTCGCCGGCCGCGTTGGGGCTGAGGCGCCCGTCGATGAGCAGCGACTCGGCCACCACCGACGACGGGGTAACGCGCGTTCCGATCGTTGCGAGCCGGCTCGCGACCTCCTCCGGCGTTCCTTTCAATCGGTTGACTACGACGGCCGGCCGCGCGGGCTCGTTCACCGCCGCGCAGATCGCCTCGGCGCGCTCGCCGAAGACCTGGCGCCATTGTCGCACCAGCCAGGTCGGCAGCGAGTACCGGGTGGCGAGGAAGTCGTCCTCGCTTTCGAAGTCCTCTCGGCGCGGCTCCGCCGGCGGGTCTCGCAGAAAACTGCGCAAGACCGCGTTAACGAGGTTGGCCAGACCGCGGTGACCGTACCGTTTCGCGAGATCGACCGATTCGAAGACGGTCGCATGAGCCTGCGGACGCGTGTAGACCAGCTCGTAAATCGCAAGGCGGAGCAGCTCCCGGATGGTCGGCGGGAGGCTTTTCGCGCCCTCGGCACCGCGACGATCGATAAAGGGCTCGAGATACCAGTCGAGGGCGCGGCGCATCTTGATCGCGCCATACGCAAGCTCGGCGGCAAAGGCGCGATCGCGCCCGGCCAGGTCCGCCTTGCGCGCGCGATAATCGAAGGCCGCCTGGGCGCTCCGTTCGATCGCCCCCGATCCAGGCGGCGGAAAGACGTCGCGCACAACCGCGAGCGCAAGCTCACGCGCGTTCATGACCGTCGCAGGTACTCATCGCCGGTCATCTTGCCGCGGTTGGGCGCGATCAGCTCGTCGATGGCAAGGCGCCCGTCGGGAGCGACGTGCGCACGAAGGATCTTGACCGTCTCGTCGCGGATCCGTGCGCGCGCGGCCGGCTGTGGGGAGAACGCGCGGACCCGATCGATGATCTTTTCAGGCGGCCACGAGAGGTCGACGGCGAGATCTTCCTTTCGAAGCGGCCGAGTCAGCGTGGCCTCGCCCCGCTGGGGCGAGCGGGGCAGCGGACCCTGCGTGGCCATTTCGAGTGCGCGCTCGAGGAGATCCGCGCCAATCCGTGCGAGGCGATCGTGGAGCTCGCCGTAGGTTTCGCCGGGAGCGATCGGCACGCGCTCAACCAAAACGAGGTCACCGGTGTCGAGCCCGTCATCCATCAGCATGATGCTGACGCCGGTCTCCATGTCGCCCGCGAGGAGCGCGGCTTGAATCGGCGTCGCGCCGCGATACGCGGGCAGCAGCGACGGATGGACGTTGAGTGCGCCCAGACGCGGAAGATCGAGCAGCGTTTGGGGGAGGATCCGCCCGTACGACGCCAGCGTAAAGAGGTCGAAGGGTTCTTGGCGGATCGCATCCGCGAACGCGCGCAGCCGCACCGGTTCGTACACGCGCAAGCCAAGCTCGAGAGCCGCGACCTTGACCGGGCTCGGCCGCAGTTTCTGACCGCGTCCGGCAGGCCGATCGGGCTGCGTAACGACGCCCTGCAGGTCGCTGCGAGCTGCGACGACGCGCAAACTCGGCACCGCGAACGCGCTGGTGCCGAAGAAGAGCGTCCTCACGCTTCCGCCGCTTCTTTTTCCTCTTCGCTGATCGCCGGCCGCAGGTTCAGCGCGCGATCGATGTAGAGCGTCCCGTTGAGGTGATCGATCTCGTGCTGCAAGCACTGTGCGAGCAGGCCTTCACCCTCGATGCGAATCTTCTGACCGGAACGATCGAGACCCGTAACGACGATGCGCTTGTACCGGGTAATGTCACCGACCATCCCCGGCACCGAAAGACAGCCTTCGCGCAGCTCGACCTCCTCCTCGGCCGATTCGATCTTCGGATTGATGACCACCGCCGGCTCGTGCTCGTCGTCGCGCACGTCCATCACGAAGACTCGCTTGGACACGTTGACTTGTGGCGCGGCCAGGCCGACCCCGGGCGCGTCGTACATCGTTTCGAACATGTCGTCGATCAGCTGCTGAAAGAGCGGCTCGTCGATCTCCTTCGGATCGACGCGTCTGGCGACTTTGCGTAACGTCGGGTGATCTTGGCCGACGATCTCGCGAATGTAGGGCATAGCCGCGGCCTATTCGGCATTATCCCCGGCGAGCCCGGCTACCGGCGCGAGATAAACGACGAGCGGGCCCGCGAATGCCGCGAGCCCGCCCAAAGCGATCTGCGTCCGGATCAGCGCTGAAGGAACTTCGCGCTTGAACTCGTGCCGGAGCCGGTCCTGAACGTGCTGACGATTTTATGCGGCGTGCACCCGGTGCCGCCGTCGTTCCACAGCAGCTCCACGTCCTGATGCGCGCCGATGATGTAGGTCGACCCTGACGGACCGGCGATCGTCGACGCATAATAGACCGCGCCGGAATAACTCGGCGTCGCGTGCGGCGTCGGCACGTTCTTCAGGGCGATCCCGAAGAACGGCGACGTAAACGTCGAGTCGCCATTCGACTGCACGAGATAGAAGTCGAAGTCGTTGCTCGGCGGCAGCTGGCCCTTCGTGGCCACGTAGACGTTTTCTAGGGCCGCCGGGGCGTGCTTGCTCCCGGGGATCGGGAAGATCACTTCCATTTGGTTGGCGGCTGGTGGACCGCCGCAGTTCATGCCGGTTCCCGGCGGGGTCGTCGGCGTTGGAGAACCACCAAAGCCGTTGCTGCCGTTGCAGGCGACGAGCGTGGCCAAGGCGGCAACGCCGAGGAAGAAAAGAGCGCCCGTTGACTTACTCATAGCTGTGTCATCCTTTTCCCCTAGCATCCTAGCTGCAGCGCCCGGCCCCTGCCTGCGCGAATGTGAAAATGCTTAGAGAATGTACCCAGAAAGGTCGGCGTTGGCGACCACATCGGCCAGCCGCTGCCGAACGTACTCGCCGTCGATCACGACCGTCCCGGTGCGTTCGGGCGCCTCGAAGCTGATGTCCTCGAGCACGCGCTCGAGGACGGTGTGGAGCCGGCGGGCACCAATGTTCTCGGTCTGCTCGTTTACTTTCATTGCGAACGTAGCCAGCTGCTCGATAGCGTCGGGACGAAAGTCGAGCGTCACGTTTTCGGTCGCCAGCAATGCCTTGTACTGCTCGACAAGCGCGTTCTTCGGTTGGGTGAGGATGGTCTTGAAGTCTTCGGCCGTGAGCGAGTCGAGCTCGACACGGATCGGCAACCGGCCTTGCAACTCCGGAATCAGATCCGAAGGCTTGCTGATGTGGAACGCCCCGGCTGCTATGAAGAGGATGTGGTCGGTCTTGATGGCGCCGTATTTGGTCGTGACCGTCGATCCTTCGACGATCGGCAGGATATCGCGTTGGACGCCTTCGCGCGAAACATCCGGGCCGCCGCGCTGCTGCGAACCGGCGACTTTGTCGATTTCGTCGATAAATATGATTCCGTCTTCGCCCGCGCGCCGCAGCGCCTCGCGTTTGACTGCGTCCATGTCGATCAGCTTGGCGGCCTCTTCCTGTTCGAAGATACGGAGGGCTTCGGCGACCGTGACGCGTTTGCGCGTGCGCCGTTTCGGCAGAATTCCGCCCAGCATCTCGCCGAGGTCGCCGCTCTGATCCATTCCGCCGCCGATCACGCCGATCGGCACACTCGGCGTTTCTTCAACCTCGATCTCGATCAAGCGAACGTCGTAGAAACCGCGCTCGATCTCGCCACGCGTTTGCTCGCGCACGCGTTGTGCCTCGGCCGAGACGGCCGCCGACGGCGGCGTGTGCGTCTGCTGCTGCGCGGAGTAACCACTGCCGAAGATCGATCCGAGCGCCGCTCCCAAGGGATTGCCTTGCGATTGCGCCGAGGGCGGACGAGTCTCGGGATGAAGAACGTCGATGACGCGTTCGACGGCTTGGCGGAAAGCCAACTCGCGCACTTCCGCGCGCCGTTCGTCGGTCACGGTGCGAATTGAAGCCTCTACGAGATCGCGCACCATTGACTCCACGTCGCGTCCCACGTACCCGACCTCGGTGTATTTGGTCGCCTCGACCTTGACGAACGGCGCGCCGACCAACGCCGCGAGACGGCGAGCGATCTCGGTCTTGCCGACTCCGGTCGGGCCGATCATGAGAATGTTCTTTGGCGTAATCTCATCGCGCAGGTCTTCGCGCGCATGCGCGCGACGATACCGGTTGCGCAGCGCGATCGCAACCGAACGTTTGGCCTTGCTCTGCCCGACAATGTACTTATCGAGCTCCGTGACGATTTGCCCGGGCGTCAAGGTGGACGGATCGAGGGTCGTTGCGAGCGCGCTCGTCATGGAAGGCTCTCCACGATGATGTCGTCGTTGGTGTAAATGCAGATTTCAGACGCGATTTCGAGCGCTTTGCGCGCGATTTCGTCGGCGGGCAACGCGCTATTACGCAGCAGCGCTGCAGCCGCCGCCTGCGCGTACGGGCCGCCGCTGCCGATCGCGGCAATCCCTTCGTCGGGCTCGATCACGTCGCCGGTTCCCGACAGCACGAACAAGTGCTCCGGATTGCCGACGATCATCAAGGCTTCGAGCCGGCGCAGCGCGCGGTCTTGGCGCCAGTCCTTGGCGAGCTCGACCGCGGCGCGCGTGATGTCCTTGTACTCACCGAACTTGCCTTCGAACTTTTCGAGGAGCGTGATGCCGTCGGCCGCCGAGCCGGCAAAGCCGGCCACAACGCCGCCGCCCGCCACCTTGCGCACCTTGCGGGCTCCATGCTTGACGATCGTCTTATCGAGCGTCACTTGCCCATCGCCGGCGATGGCGAGCCTCCCGTCGCGGCGCACCGCGAGGATCGTCGTCGAACGAATCTTCATGCCTGGGTCAATACCCGGCCACCGGAGAGAGAGTTTCGAAGGCTTGCGTCTCGAGCGACGCGCGCCAGGCGTCGACCGACGCGAGCGCACGCTCGGCCATGAGGCGCCGTCTCGCTCTTTTGTCGTCCTTGGACAAGCTGCGCGTCAGACCGGGGTCTAACGGCGCGAAGTAGGCCCACGTGACGTTCGCCGGTTGAAAGTCGGGCGTTTGCGTATTGAGCAAATGCGCGACTACGGCGCCCAAGGCGCTCTCGCGTGGAACGTCGATCGGCGCCAGCCCCAGGATTGCGCGCGCAGCGTGAACTCCCGCCATCGCTCCGCAGGCCGCCGCTTCGACGTACCCCTCGGCGCCGGTAATCTGACCGGCAAAGTAGGTCGCCGGCCTCGAGCGCAGTCTCAGGCGCGCGTCGAGCAGTCGTGGTGAATCGATAAACGCGTTGCGATGCATGACGCCCAGACGCAGCCACTCAGCGTGCTGCAATCCCGGAAGGCGGCCGAACGCCTCGCGCTGCGCCGGCCACGAAAGGCGCGTCTGAAAGCCGACGAGGTTATAGGCCGTTGCTTCGGCGTTCTCCTTACGCAGCTGCACGACCGCATGCGGCGTTTTACCGGTCCGCGGATCGCGCAGCCCCACGGGTTTCAGTGGACCAAAGCGCAGCACGTCATCCCCGCGGTCGGCCATCTCCTCGATCGGCAGGCAGCCTTCGAAATACCTAGCCGGTTCGAAGCTCTTGGGCTGGTGACGCTCGAGCGTCCGCAGATCGTGCACCAGGCGCGCGTACTCTTCGCGATCGAGCGGAATGTTGAGATAGTCGGCCTGCCCTGACCCGGTCCAGGGGTCGCCCTTGTCGTATCGCGACTTCCAATACATGACCGATTCATCGACGGAGTCGGCCGCGACGATCGGCGAGGCTGCGTCGAAATAATGCAGCAATCTCGGGTGCTGCGTCTCTGCGGCGCTAGCGTCGATCGCGTCAGCAATTGAATCCAGCAGCGCCTCGCCGGGCAGCGGACCGCACGCGACGATCGCGGGCCGGTCGCTGGGAATTGTGCCTAGCTCTTCTCTATGCAGGTGAATTCCCGACTCGCCGGCGATCCGCGACTCGACGAGCGCGGCGAATCGCTCGCGATCGACGGCGAGCGCACCGCCTGCCGGTACTGCCGTCGCCCGTGCCGAGGTAACGATCACCGAGTCGAGACGCGCGAGCTCCTCTTTGAGAAGTCCGACCGCGTTTTCGAGTGACGCGCCCCGCAGCGAGTTGCTACAGACCAGCTCGGCCAACCGATCCGTCTTGTGCGCCGGACCGCTGCGCGCAGGACGCATCTCGTAGAGGTCGACCTCGACGCCGCAACGCGCTGCCTGCCACGCCGCCTCGCAGCCGGCTAAACCGCCGCCGATGACCGTCAGCCGGATCACACTTCGACGACTTCTCGCTCCGCGACGGGATGGGTGCGATCGTTGGCGCACTCGAGCCGGGCGTTGTCACCGCGGCGGGACTTGGAAATCACGTGGGAGCCGCAGACCGGGCAGCGTTCTTGGGCGACCGGATCCCACGAGATGAAATCGCAAGCCGGATAGTTGACGCAGCCGTAAAACGTTCGTCCGCGCTTGGAGCGCCGTTCCACGATTGCGCCGCCGTCTTTGGGGCATTTCGCGCCGGTCTCCTTGACGATCGGTTTGGTCGTCTTGCACTCCGGATAGCCGGTGCAGGAGATGAATCGCCCAAAGCGTCCGGTCTTGATTACCATCGGCCGCCCGCAGTTCGGACAGATCTCGTCGGTCGGCTCGTCACGCAGCTCAAGCCGGGGCAGCTTCTTCTCGGCGACTTCCAGCTCGCTCTCGAACGGGCCGTAGAAGCGGCGCAGCAATCCGACCCAGTCTTCGTGCCCCTCGGCAACCTTGTCGAGATCCCCCTCCATCCCAGCGGTGAAGTCGAGATTGACGATCTTCGGAAAGTGCTCGACCAGTAAGTCGTTGACCGCCACACCGATCTCGGTTGGAACGAAGCGCCGCTCGCGTTGGCCGACGTAACCGCGTGCCTGAATCGTTTCGACGATCGTGGAGTAGGTCGAAGGCCGCCCGATTCCGTTCTCCTCGAGCGCCTTCACCAGCGCCGCTTCGGTGTAGCGCGGCGGCGGCTCGGTGAAGTGCTGTTTCGAGTCGAGCTTGCGGCAGTCGAGCACCTCCCCCTCGGATAGCTCCGGCAAGCGCGCTCGGCCCTTGCCGCGGGGAGCGCCGTTACCCTCGGCCGAGGGCGTTGCCTCGCCCTCCTCATCCTTGCCCTCTTCGTAGACTCGCATGAAGCCCGGGAAGCGCATCACCGTTCCGGTGGCGCGGAAGCCGTACTCACCGGCCGACACGTCGACCGTTGTCTGATCGAACAAGGCCGCGGCCATCTGCGAGGCGACGAAGCGCTCCCAGATCATCGTATAGAGCCGAAGCTCCTCGCGCTTGAGAACGCCGGCGAGCCGTTCGGGCGTTCGCAGCACCGACGTCGGCCGAATCGCCTCGTGAGCATCTTGTGCGCCCTCGCGGATTCGATGGCGGCGACCGCCATGGAACCCCTCACCGTAGGTATCGACGATGAACTCGCGGGCCGCCTCTCGCGCCTGATCGCTGATGCGGGTCGAATCGGTGCGCATATAAGTGATGAGTCCGACGGTTCCCTCGCTGCCGCCGAGGTCGATCCCCTCGTAGAGCGCTTGCGCAATTTGCATCGCGCGCCGGACGCGCATCCGCAGTTTTCGTGAGGCTTCCTGCTGCAGCGTCGATGTCGTGAAGGGCGCCGGCGCGTTCCGCCGGACCTCCCGCTTCTTGATCGACGAAATGCGATAGGCGGCGCCGTCGAGCGCCCGCAAGACCGCGTCGGCTTCCTCTTGACTCCCGACCTCGAGCTTCTCGCCGCGGCGGCTAACCAGATCGGCCGAGAAGGGCGCCTGGGGATCGCGCTCGCTCGCGAGCAGCGCGGTGATGCTCCAGTACTCTTTTGGAACGAAAGCTTCAATCTCGCGCTCACGATCGACGATGAGCTTCACGGCGACCGACTGCACCCGCCCCGCCGAGAGCCCACCGCGGACCTTGGCCCAAAGCAACGGCGAGATTTTGTAACCGACGAGCCGGTCGAGAATGCGCCGCGCCTGCTGCGCGTTGACGCGGCCCATGTTGATGTGATGCGGGTGCTTGAGGGCCGCCAGCGCTGCTTCTTTTGTGATCTCGTGCAGCTCGATCCGCTTGGGCTGCGGCAGTTTTAGCAGTTCGGCCAGGTGCCAAGCGATTGCCTCGCCCTCGCGATCCGGGTCGGTCGCAAGATACACGTCGGTCGCGCTTTTCGCCGCGGTCCGCAGCTCTTTTATTACGTCGGCCTTCCCCTTAATCGTCAGGTACTTTGGCGCGAAGTCATGCTCGACGTCGACCCCGAGCGTACTCTTGGGAAGATCGCGCACGTGCCCGACGGAGGCCTTTACCGCATAGCGCGCCGGCAAGAACTTCTTGATCGTCCGCGCCTTTGCCGGCGACTCCACGATGATCAGGGGCTTTTTCACGGGCCCTAGTATACCGCCGGGGTCAAGACCCGGCAAATTCACAGCGTGTGTCGCGCGCGCGCGCATCGCGGGCACGCGCGCCCAAGACGTTGCATCATTTGAAAAAATCCTCTATGATGCGCTCAAAAGCGCGATAGCGCTTTCTACTAACGATTATCGTCCCCCGGGGGACGAGGAGGAATGAATGGACTCCGATTCCATGTTGGACAGCCCGGCGGTCGAAGAGCCTAAACCACGCCGTAAAGCGCGTCGGCGCAAAGCGGCCGCGGGGGGCGCCAAGAAGGCGGCCAATGGACGCAAGAAAGGCGCACGCAAGGGTGGACGTAAGAAAAAGGCCGCAGGCCGCAAAGTAGCGCGCAAGGTGCGCAAGACCGCGCGCAAAGCAGGCCGCAAGAAAAAGGCCGCCGGCAGAAAGGTGGCGCGCAAGACGCGCAAGGCCGGCCGCAAGGTGCGCAAGGCCGCGCGCAAGACCGGACGCAAGAAAAAGGCCGCCGGCAGGAAGGTAGCGCGCAAAGTGCGCAAGGTCGCGCGCAAACGCGGGCGCAAGAAAAAAGCCTAGGCAGGCCGGACTCAAAAACGATGGGCGATCGCAGAGCGATCGCCCATTTTGTTGGTAGACGGCAACGCGGCCTTTAGGTCAACGCCGGCGCGTGGCCTTGGTGCTCTTCCACCCAGTGGCACGCTGCGAAGTGCCCAGGCGCGTACTCCTTGAGCGGCGGCTCCTCGCGGGAGCAGCGATCGAAGGCGACCGGACAGCGCGTATGAAAGCGGCATCCTGACGGCGGGTTCACCGGCGACGGAATGTCGCCCGTGAGGACGATGCGCTTGCGGCGGCTCTCCAACACCGGGTCCGGTATCGGAATCGCCGAAAGCAGTGCCTGCGTATACGGGTGGAGCGGATTTCGATAGAGGGCGTCACGGTCGGCGAGTTCGACGATCTTGCCGACGTACATCACCGCGACGCGGCGGGCGATATGGCGCACGACCGACAGATCGTGCGCAATAAAAAGGTAGGTCAGCTTGAACTTCGCCTGCAAATCCTCGAGCAGGTTGATGACCTGGGCTTGAATCGAGACGTCGAGCGCGGAGACGGGTTCGTCGCAGACGACGAACCGCGGATTGACGGCTAAGGCGCGCGCAATGCCGACTCGCTGGCGCTGTCCGCCGGAAAACTCATGGGGGTAACGGTTCGCGTGGTAAGGCTGGAGCCCGACCAGCTCGAGCAGCTCTCGCACGCGTGCATCGACCTGTTTGCCGTTTGCCAAACCATGGATCCGCAAGGGTTCGGCGATGATCTCGCCGACGGTCATGCGCGGATTGAGCGAGGCGAACGGATCCTGAAAGATAATTTGCATCGCGCTGCGGAGGCGGCGAAGCTCGCGGCGCTTGAGCGTCAGCACGTTCTGCTGCTCGAAGATGACCTCCCCACGAGTGGCCGGCAGCAGCCGCAGCAGGAGGCGCCCGAGCGTCGTCTTGCCCGAGCCCGATTCTCCGACTAGTCCGAGCGTTTCGCCTTGGTCGATTGCAAAGCTCACGCCGTCAACGGCGCGTACGTCGGCGACATGGCGCGACGTCAATCCCGCGTAGATCGGAAAGTATTTGAAGAGCTCTTTGACCTCGATCAGAGCGCCGCTCATCAGAGCCTGTTGGCCGCCACGATGGGAACGTTGTCGGCTGCCGCCGGTCGCTGGTCGCGCGTGCGCTCGTCGTAGAGATAACAGCGAGCGATGTGACCTTCGCCGAAATCATACTGCGGAACGGGCTGGTCACAAATCGGCATGCGGTAGGCACAGCGCGGCGCGAAGGCGCAGCCGGGCGGCAGACGTAGCAGATTCGGCGGCTGTCCCTGGATCGGCTCGAGCCGGCGGTGCTCGCCTTCGTCTAGACGCGGCAGCGAGGCGAGCAATCCCTGCGTGTACGGCATGCGCGGCGTTCCGAATATCTGCTCGGCCGTTCCGTATTCGACCATGTTTCCGCCGTACATTACTAAGACGTTCCTGCAGACCTCGGCGACGACGCCGAGATCGTGCGTGATCAAGATGATCGCTGCGCCCGTCTCCCGTTGCAGCTCGTTCATCAGCTCGAGAACTTGGGCTTGAATCGTGACGTCCAAAGCGGTCGTCGGCTCGTCGGCAATCAGGAGCTGCGGATTGCACGAGAGCGCCATCGCGATCATCACGCGCTGGCGCATACCGCCCGAAAACTGGTGCGGATAATCGCCCAAGCGCTCTTCGGGAGCCGGCACGCGGACCTTGCGCAGCATCTCGAGAGCCCGATCGCGCGCCTCGCGCTTGCTGGCGCCCAGATGAAGACGAACTGCTTCGGCGATCTGTTCGCCGATCGTGAGCACCGGGTTGAGCGAGGTCATGGGATCCTGAAAGATCATCGCGATCTTATAACCGCGGATCTTGCGCATCTCGAGCTCGCTTTTTTGGAGCAGGTTCTCACCATCGAACGTGACGCCGGCGGCGGTTACCGTCGCGTTGCGCGCCAGCAGCCGCATGATCGAAAGCGCTGTTACGGATTTCCCCGAACCCGACTCGCCGACGATGCCGAGCGTTTCGCCGGCTTGTAACGCAAAGGAGAGGCCGTTAACCGCCGTGACCGGGCCATCTTCCGTCCGAAACGTCGTCCGGAGGTTCGCGACCTCGAGAAGCGGCACTACCGGCTCGTCACAAGCGGCGCGCTAGATCCCCGTCAGCGACAGTACGAATGCCATAACGACGAACGTGACCGCGACCCATCCGGTGAGTCGCTTGAGCTGCTCGTCGGCACCGAGGCGTCCCCGATAAGTGGACTCGACGCGGCCGCCGATCGAACCGGTCAGTCCCTCTTGTTTGGTCGTCTGAATCGCCAACAAGAAGATCAGTGCAATCGCCGAGATGACGAAGATGCCCGCGATGCCGTGCGTCAGCCACGGCAAATGCTGTGCGATCGGCGTCGGCGCGGGAGAGGCGACGGGAAGCGGAGGACCAGCCGGCGCAACGGGCGCAGCGGCCGGCGACGGTACGGCCGCGGCGGCGAGAAGAATTGGAGTCAAAGCGGCATCCTTCTTACGACCGCAGGCCTCAAGCCGCCTGCTGCGAAGGGGACGGCGTGCCGGAATCCGATCGATCGGCCCAGCCGAGTGCACAGGTCGTGGCACTGCCGAGGCGCCGGGTCTGGCGCGACCTGGCACGGATTCTGTCGACGATTTTCAATCCGTTCCTGACCGCGCTTGCTCTGTTCGTCATTCTAGCCGACGTCAGCGCCAAGGGCACGCTCGACTTCTGGCGGCTGCTCTTCCTCTCGACCTTCTTCACCTCGATCGGCCCCATGCTCTACGTCTTCTGGCTCTACGCCACCGATCGCATCTCTGATTTAGATATGTCGGTGCGGCACGAGCGCGAAATGGTCTTCAGCGCCTTCGTCGTCTTCTACGTCTTGGGCGCTCTCGTACTTTGGCTGACGCATGCGCCGCGCTTGATGATCGCGGCGATGCTCGGATACGTCGTCTCGACGCTGGTGGTGCAGTACATCACGCGCTACTGGAAGATCAGCACGCACGCGCTCGGCATCACCGCGCCGCTCACCGCGCTGACGCTGCTCTACGGCCGGCAGCCTCTTCCATTTCTCGTCCTGATCCCGATGGTTTGCTGGGCGCGCGTCTACTTGGGCTCGCACACGGTTTTGCAAGTCCTAGCCGGCGCGGTGCTCGCAGTCTGCTCGACCGCCTTCTTCTTCAGCATCTTCCACATTGGTTTGCTTTCACACGCCGGGCGCTAACGCCATCAAGCGGGCGACCGCGTCGCGGAACGCGCCTTCATCGCCATTCGTGAGATAGGTCGTCATCGCGGCGCCGCCGGTTCGATTCCGATCGCCGAGCAGGTCCGCTGCGCGCTGCGCTTGCACGACGGCCGGATCGATCAAAGCCACGCCGCCGAGCGCGGCGCGAAAGTGCTCCTCGAGCAGCGGGTAGTGCGTGCAGCCGTAGACGAGCGCCTCGAGATCGAGCGGCAAGTGCGAGCAAACTTCGGCAACGGCGGCGCGGCTTTGTGCACCCGTCACCAATCCTGCCTCGACCAGCGGCACCAACGCCGGCGCCGGCACTTCGACCACGTCGATTCCCGTGATGTGATTGCGCAGAGTGCGACCGTACGATCCTGCGCCGACGGTTGCAGCCGTCGCCACCACGCCGATTCGTCGAAACCCGGCCCGCTCGACGGCCAACGCTGCCGACTCGATCAAGTCGATCACCGGTGCGCGCGAGCACGGCCACCCGTAGCGTTCGGCAATCGCACACGAGGTGTTGCAGGCCATGACGATGGCGTCAACGCCGTGCTCGTCGAGGCGCGCGAGATTGGCACGCAAGAGTCTCAGCAACTCCTCGTGCGTACGATCTCCGTACGGCACGTGGGCTTGATCGGCGAAGAACAAGACGTCCACCAGCGGCAGACGCTCGCGCACCCGCTGCAGGACCGTGAGGCCGCCCAGACCCGAATCGAAAAGCCCGATCATCCCGAATTTATTGAGCCGGTTGGTTGGGAACGGGATACTCCTGCGTGTATTCCCCGATCGCATCGGCCATCTCTTGAGCGACCTTCTGCCGCCAGGCGGGGGACGTCAGCAGCGCGTAGTCGCTCGGATTCGAGAGGAAGGCGGTCTCTACGAGCGCGGCCGGCATGCGCGTGTGGAGCGTCACGTACAGGTGGCTCTTGATGACGCCGTCGTCTTTGGTTCCGTCGGCAGCCAGATGCGTTTCGAGGATGCGCCCGAACGCGACGTCCTCCGCCTTGGAAATGTAGCAGGTCGTACCGTAAGGGCCGGCATTGATGTACGCGTTGACGTGAATGCTCAGGAAGAGGCGCGCCCCGGCGTTGTTGGCGACGTCCGCCCGCGCTTGCAGCTCTTGATGCGCATCGGCATTGGGCGCGTAAACGTCCACGTCGGCATCACGCGTCATCTTCACCTGCCACCCGCGCGATACCAAAATGTCGCGCAGCCGCCGGGCCATGTCGAGCGTGAGCACGGCTTCCTCGACCCCGCCGTGGATCGTTCCCCGGTCGCTGCCGCCGTGGCCCGGGTCGATCACGATGAGGCGCGGGTTGGTCGGAACGTACTGGGGAGCGCTCTCACCGCGCGGTCCAAACTTCCAGGTCGTATCCTGCGGGTTTTGAGGCTCTGCATACTCGTCTGAGGGCGCGGGCGTGACGAAGGCAGCGTTGGGCTCGCTCACCGCGACGACCGAACCGACGCTGCCGCTTCCCGAGCGCGGCACGTCCGCCACATCGTTGTCGCCGACCTCGACGTCGAGCGCGTTGTTCGAAGGCGATACCTCGATCGATTTCGGGCCGCTCAGCGAGAGCGCCACCCGAACCGTCGTAGGATCGTCTTGGCGAACGCGCATCGAGAGGAGCGGGCTCGGTTCGTTCTGCTCGATCGGCGGCCCCTGCAGCTGCGCGCCCTGGATGTCGACCCAGAAGCGATTGTCGGGCTCGCGCAGCCGATGCCATTCAAAAGTGGCGTTTCCGGCGATTGCAATCGTCACCGAAACGCCGGCCGCGACGCGCTGCACCGTCACGCCGGTCACCGTGGTGGCCGCGTTCGAGTTGCCCGGCTGCGCGGCTGCGGCAGCCTGCGGCGTCGAGGCGGCCGGCGGCCCCTGCGGCGGCGGCATCGGCGTGGGCGACTGCTCGGCGACAACCGGTGCGGCTGGACCGCCGCCGGCGCCGCTGAAGCCGAGCAGAACGTCGCGATCGTCGGTTTGCTGCGGCGCCGCCGGAGCGCCGCCGGGCATGAGCTGCACCGTCACCAGGGCTTTGGGATCTCGCACCGTTCCCGACTGCGCGATCGTCACGCTGCGCACACCCCCGGCGCCGATTGGTCGCGTCCCGGCCAGGGTCGTTCCGACACCGTCGAATTCGTAGGTAACCGCCGTGCCGCTCTGTTGCACGATGCGCGGACGAATTGGCGCGCCGCCATGCGCGAGAAGCGCCACGCGATCGCCTTCGTTGCGCACGTCGAGCGATGCCAGCTGAGGCTGCAGTACGGCGACCGCACCATCTTGGCGCAGCGCGAGGTCCAGCGCGTGCAGCACTTCGTTAAATGGAAGATAGGCCTCATCGCCACGCTGATAAGGCGCGAAACTCGCTTGCAGGCTAATCGGACCAACGTCGTAACGACGATCGCCGATCGAAAAACTCACGACCACCGGTACGTCCGTCGTTATCAAAACGTAACGCTCGCCGGGCTTCCAAGTCAGGACCGCGCCGGACTCGCGCAGCAGCGTCGCGAAACCGGGGTCGTCGACGCCGATAGCGGTGTCGTTCCCATATGACTCGAGATGCGTGAAGCGGATGCTCTGCTGCTGATAGATCGCCGTGAGCGAGGTGTTGGCTACGGCGGGAATCGCGAGCGCTGCCGCCAGCAGGAAAGCGGCCGCGGGGAATTTGCTACCAATCGGAGCGTTGAAGCGGTTGGTCCAGTTCAAGATGTCCCCCTGGAAGCGTCTGCAGCTTCTCGCCTTCGATCGTCACTTGAACGGCGCTGATGCCGGGAACGCCGGTCACCGTGTAGACCAATCCTTTGAACTCGCCGTTCTCGCCGAACGAGCCGCCGGCCTGACGCTCTACTTCCTTCGAAAGATCGACCGTCGCCGTCGAACCATCGACGCTGACGCCCAACACGCGCGTACCGGGCGGAAAGCGCACGGCCTGCACGTCGTCGGGCGGCCCCGCGACCGCTTGCACCGCCGCATACAACACGGTGTTGTGCAAGTGTTCGGCGGCGCTCTCGCCCGCCTGTGGCGGACGCAACGAGACGCTCAGATCGCCGAGCGTCTTCCCATCGAGCTTGGTGAAGTAGACCAGCAGCGTCGCGCCCGTGCCCGCGCCGCGGTGAGAGAGGTAGTACCAGGTGCCGGCGGCAACGATCACCAGCAACACGAGCAGGGTGGGTAGACGGCTCGATCTCACGTTTGCGCATCGGATTCGCGAAGGGCCGTGCAAAGACCCTCGTCGAAGATCGATGGCAATGGACGCTGCTGCCTCGAAGAACGAGTGCACGCTGCGATCTCCGGCGGTGAAATGGCTCGCGAAAACGATACGAGCCGAGCGGCGTGGTTTGGAACGCGCGCGCCGGCGATTCGTGCGTAAGCCGACCGAAGAGGGATTGCACGACGTAAGAACGACCGGACGCCGTCTGCGCTCGCTCCTCGAAGACGCGAGCGATTTGATGCCCTTGCCCCGGCTGACTCGGCGTGTCAAGCGCGCTGCCGCAGCTACCGACGCCGCGCGCGACGCAACCGTACTGCTGCAACTTCTGGAAAGTCGTCTCGACGAGAGCGAACGCGAGATCGCGCGACCGCTCCTCGACGAGCTTGCTCAACGCGAGCGGCGCGCGACCCAAAACGCGCGCAAACATCTGCGCCGAACGTGCTTCGAGTCGTAGACTAGCGGGCATCGAGCAGGTGAAGCCGGAGCATATCGAGCTATCCGGAGTCCGAGACGTTGCAGACGTCATCGAGCGCGTGGTGCACGGCCGGCTGCACGAGGCCACGGGATTGGCCGCCGGACTCGAGCGGCGCGACAAGCGCGGACTTCACGACTTTCGCATCGCCTGCAAACGGCTGCGTTATGCTCTGGAGCGCTTCGAGCCGCTCGAGCCTTCGCTCGAATCGGCGGCCGAGCATCTCGCGCTCGTACAGGACGCGCTCGGAGAGGTGCACGACCGCGACGTCTTGCTCGCAATCCTTCCGCCGACGATGGGTCAGACGCAACGCCGACTTCAGCAAGAGCGGGAAACGTGCATCGATCGCGCGGCCGAAGAGTGGAACATCGTGCGCGCGATATTCGAGCGAACATGACCGATCCGCAGGCCGTGCACCTTCGCCGTACGCTCGGCCTTCTCGACGTGATCCTGTTCTTTGTCGTGGCAGGATCGAATCTGCAGTGGGTCGCGACCGCGGCCGCGGCGGGGCCGAGCTCGATACCGGTCTGGCTGATCGGGTGCTTTGCGATGTTCGTACCGCTCGCGATCGCCGTCGTTTTCTTGTCATCGCACTACCCCGAGGAAGGCGGCCTCTACGTGTGGAGCAAACGCGCCTTCGGGCCGTTCGCCGGCTTCATCACCGGATGGACGTATTGGGCGAGCAATCTACCGTATTTTCCGGCGCTGCTCTACTTCGCCGCCGGAAACGCGCTATTCGTCGGCGGCAGCGGCGGCGGCGCGCTCTCGGCTTCGCCGCTGTATTTCATAGCCTTCGCTCTAGGCGGCTTGGCGTTGGCGACGATCGTCAACGTCTATGGCATGCAGATCGGCAAGTGGCTCAATAACGCAGGAGCCGTTTGCCGCTGGACGGTGACGCTGCTGCTGGTCGCGCTCGGCGGGCTTGCGTGGTGGAAGTTCGGTCCGGCGAGCACGATCAGCGCCGCGACGATGCGTCCTGGGCTGCAGATCAAGGACATCATCTTTTGGTCGGTGATCGCATTCGCATGGACCGGCCCCGAAGCGATGTCGTTCATGGGCGGGGAGGTGCGCAATCCGCGCCGGACGATTCCACTCGGTCTCGGGCTGGCTGCGCCGGCGATCGCGGTGATCTATATCATTGGAACGCTGAGCGTGCTCGCGGCCCTCGTCCCGGGTGAGGTGAACCCATCGTCGGGTGTGATGCAGGCGATCGGACACGTAGCGGATCGCCTGAACTTGAGTGCGCTCACGCCGGTCGCGGCGGTGCTCGTGACGGTCAGCTGCGTCGGCAGCGCCGGTGCGTGGCTCGGCGCCGTGGCGCGGATTCCGTTCGTCGCCGGCATCGACCGCTTTCTCCCGCCGGTCTTCGGGCGGACCCACCCGCGCTGGGGCTCCCCGGTCGTGGCACTGCTCACGCAAGCCGGATTCGCAGCGCTCTTCATCTTTCTGGGTCAGGGAGGGACCAGCGTCCGAGGGGCCTACGACGTGCTCGTGAGCTCGACCGTCGTGATCACGATGGTCCCGTTCCTCTTCTTATTCGCGGCGGCGCTCAAACTGCACGCGGTGCCCTCAACGCGTGAAATGGTTCGCATTCCAGGCGGGCGATGGAGCGTGCTCGTCGCGGCTTCGATCGGTCTCGCGACGACGGTCATCGCGATCCTGCTCGCCGGGTTTCCGGCCGATAACGATCCCAACAAGGTGCTCGCGGTGGTCAAAGTCGTCGGCTTGACGGTGTTGATGCTCGTAAGCGGCATCGTAGTTTATCTGCTCGGCCGTCGGAAGGCCGAGCACTCGCTGGACGCCAACTCCTCAACGTGAGCGCGCCAAAGGCGAGCCGAAACTTTACATCGCGAGCGACCGCACCAAACGACTGCACGCCGAACGTCATGTACTTCAAATATTCGGCCGGCGGCGATTCGATCGGCCTGGCAGCGCGCACATAGCGCGCGCTCGCATTACCGGCAAGGAACTAACCGAGCACCGGCCCCCAAGGGGTTGCGTTACAAGTTCGTAAGCTCCGGGTACGACCAGTGCGGTCGTCGCTTGCGAAACTCGTTCGTTTTTTTTGGAGGCGTACATGTTCCAATCACCGTTGTCCGCTCGCACGTTGGTTGTTCTCGCCGCTGCGGGCCTTCTGCTGCCCAACTGTAGCGGCGGCAACGCCGTTCCGAATGGTACGGCCGCGCTGCCGCAGGGCACGCAGCCGGCCTCGATGATACGACAGCCGAGCAAGGCGAAGAGCGGTACGGCGACGGCCCTTTACATCAGCGATTCGTACGGCAAGTCGGTCTTCCGCTTCACGCGCAACGCAAACGGCACGCTCGTTACGCCGGCCGGCTCATCGCTCGTGCTCGGCTATAATCCGGCCGCCATTGCGATCTCACCGACGAACGGTCGCCTCTTCGTCACCGACGAAGACAGTGAGTCCATCTACGTCTACCGCAAGGACGCGAAAGCTTACGATCAGCCGCTTCGCGAGCTGATCGCGCCGTTCGTTCCGAGCTGCGTTGCGGTCGACAAGAACGGATACGAGTACGTCGGCGGATTCACCGACGGATACGTCGCCGTGTACGCGCCGGATGCATCCGGCAGCGCGCCCACACTCCAGCGAATCGGGCTGCCCGACCATCACGCCGACATCAACGGCGTCGCTCTGGATAGCCAGGGCGACCTTTACGTCTCCGATACCAACGAAATCAGCGAGTTCTCGACGCCCGTCACGAATCCGACGCTGGTCCGCGCGATCGTCGGCACAGGTCAGCAGAACACGCCGACCGGCATGGCGATAAACGACAAAACCGGTGAGCTCTACGTCGCCAACTCCAACGACAACAACATCCTCGTCTACTCGCGAACCGCGAACGGGAAGAGCAAACCCCAGCGCACGATCACGTCCCCGAGCCCGCCGCTGATCGGCCCAGCCGGCCTCGCTCTATCGGGCTCCGTGCTCTACTCGACGAGCGGCACGACCCTGCACGGGCCGGCCTCGGTTTTCGTGCTCGATGCGCTCAAAGCGCAGCAAAGCCCGGCGCAGGTCGTGACGGGGGACTACCTCGTCCTTCCCATCGGCGCCGCCCTGGGTCCCTGATCCGGGTGAGTTTGCGCGTCTGACGATCGTCCGACGCCGGCCGACTACCATAAGATGCGTGGCGGGCGGCTCTTTCTGGGGTTCCCGTTGTTCCGCGGGCCGCCCGCCGCCCTCGAAGCCGGGGGAACCTAGACCATGTAGGTCTTTGGCGGCGACTCCATTTGCAGGATCGGGCGATCGATCTTGAACGCGTCGATGTCGCT
>JASHXG010000209.1 GCA_030043675.1 Vulcanimicrobiota bacterium | reverse complement strand
TCGATTTTCGGGGAAGGGCATGTCGCCGACGAAACCCAGGTGTTCTTCGCCCTGCGCATGCTACTGGCACGTATCTGCACCGATCTCGAGCGCTGCGGCAAACGTGCTGGCGCGCTGCGGTTGGAGATCGAGCTGGAAGACGCGCAAACGCACGCCTTCGACGTAATGCTCGCGACGCCGACCGCGCACGAGCGCACGATGCTCGACCTGCTGCGCGCGAAACTCGAAGGCGCAACCTTCCCTGCCGCTATCGTCGGGCTGCGCCTGCAGGCGTGCCGGCTTGAAGAAGGAGGGGAGGCGCAAGCGCTTTTTGCGGCTGACGACCTCGATCCGCAACGAGTCGCGGTGGCGATCGCACGGCTCGAAGCGGCGTTGGGCAACGGCGTTTCGCGAGCCCGCACGCGTGAGGCGCACCTGCTGGAAGAGCGTTTCGCCTACGAACCGTTCGCGCCGCCCGTGCGCGTAATGTTTGAAGAAGCGCAAGCGGAGAGCGAGCTCGTTCCACAGTTGCGCTTGCTGCAGGTACGTGAAGTTTCTGTGCAGCTGCGCGGCGGAGAGCCGGCAGTCGTCGATCGGCGAGCGGTGCATGAATGCGTGGGGCCGTGGCGCATTGCAGAACGCCCGCATCTGCCCTCTCCGGTGGAGCGCGACGAATACGACGTCGTGCTGGATGACGGAACATTCGCCCGCATCTACCGGCAGGGATCGCACTGGTACCTCCGCGGCGTCTACGAGTAGCATGTATGCCGAGCTGCACTGCTGGTCGAATTTCACATTTTTGCAAGGTGGGTCGCATCCCGAAGAGCTGATCGAGCGCGCGGCCGATCTCGGCTTGGCTGCAATCGCTTTGACCGACCGCGACGGGCTCTACGGGATAGTGCGCTTTGGCGCGCATGCCCGTCACCGTCGCGTTGCCGCAATCGTCGGCAGCGAGCTTACCTTCGAAGACGGCTCGCGTATCGTGCTGCTCGTCGAAAACGAGCGCGGCTATGCGCATCTTTGCGAGCTGATATCCGCTGCGCAACTGCGCGGAAGCAAAGGCGACGCGCGTTTGCGATGGGAAGATCTCCAAGGCCGCAGTGAAGGGTTGATCGCGCTCTCCGGCGGTCCGTGCGGCCGCGTTGAGCGCGCGCTCGCCGGCGATGGGCCGCGCGCGGCAGCGCGAGAAGCGGAGCGTTTGTGCGCGCTGTTCGGCGAGCGGTTCTATCTCGAGCTCCAACAGCATTTAACCTCCGAAGAGACGCAGCGCAACCTGCAGCTCGTGCGCCTGGGGAAGGAGCGCCGGCTCCCCTACGTCGCGACCAACGGGGTCGTCTACGCCGCTAAGTCCGATGCATTGCTCGCCGACGTGCTGGCCTGCATACAAAGCGGCACCACGCTCCGAGATGCGCGGGCCGATAACGCATTGCGGCCCAATGCGGAATATCATCTCAAGGCGCCGGCTTCGATGCGGCGTCTCTTCGCGGAGTATCCCGAGGCGATCGAGCACAGCATTGCCATTGCGCGACGCTGCGCCTTTCGTCTCGAGCGATTGCGGGGGCAATTCCCGCTCTTTGCGGTTCCGGACGGCATGACGCCTCAAAGCTATCTTCGCAAGCTCGTCTACGAAGGCGCCGCGCGGCGTTACACGATTCCCTTCGAATCGCGCGTTGAGAGGCAGCTCGAATACGAGCTCGGCCTCATCGCCAAGATGGATTTGGCCGGCTATTTCTTGATCGTCTGGGACATCGTGAGAGAGGCGGAAGCGCTCGGCGTTCTCTGCCAGGGCCGAGGCTCGGCGGCGAACTCGGCGGTCTGCTACGCGCTCGGCATTACGGCCGTCGATCCGATCGGGATGGACTTGCTCTTCGAACGTTTCATGTCCGAAGAGCGGCGCGAAATCCCCGACATCGACATCGACTTTGCCCATCAGGATCGCGAACGCGTGATCCAATACGTCTACCAGCGTTACGGCCGCGCCAATGCGGCGATGACGGCCGAGGTCATCACTTATCGGACGCGTTCCGCCATCCGCGACGTCGGGAAAGCGCTGGGGCTGGCGCCCGCGCACGTCGATACGATCGCGCGCGAATTCGACGTGCGCGAATCGCTTCCGGAGGACGACGGTCCGGAGCTCCTCTACGCGCTCTGCCGCCGCCTGAGCGGCTTTCCTCGCCACATGGGGATTCATTCCGGCGGAATGGTCATCACGCGCGATCCGCTCGTACGCGTCGCACCGGTCGAATGGGCGACGATGCGCGATCGCACGATCGTTCAATGGGACAAAGACGATCTGCAAGAGCTAGGTTTGATTAAGATCGACTTGCTCGGATTAGGAATGCTTTCGCTCATTCGTGAAGCCTTCGCGCTCTACCAGCGCTGCGTCGACCGCAACGATCGCTGGTTGCCGGCCTCGGCGCCCCACTACCTCGCGCTGCATACGATCCCGGCCGGCGACGAACAGACCTATGCGATGATCCAGCAAGCCGACACGGTCGGCGTCTTTCAGATCGAATCTCGCGCCCAGCAGTCGATGCTGCCGCGCATGAAGCCGGCGTGCTTTTACGATCTGGTGATGCAAGTCGCGATCATTCGGCCGGGCCCCATTCAGGGCGAGATGGTCCATCCGTTTCTGCGCCGGCGCTCGGGCATGGAAGCGGTGACCTATCCGCATCCAAAACTCAAACCGGTTCTCGAGCGAACGCTCGGCGTGCCGCTGTTTCAAGAGCAGGGCATGCGCTTGGCGATCGAAGCGGCCGGCTTTTCGCCCGGCGAGGCGGACGAGTTGCGCCGCGCGATGGGCCACAAGCGCTCGCACGAGCGCATGCGCGCAATCTACGCGAGGCTCGTCGAAGGCATGGTCCGCAACGGCATCGACCGTTCCGCCGCCGACCAGCTTTTCCATATGCTCGAAGGCTTCGCCGACTACGGATTCCCCGAGTCGCACGCCGCCAGTTTTGCGCTGCTCGCCTACGCTTCGGCGTATTTGAAGTGTCATCTGCCGGCGGTTTTCGCCGCAGCCATTCTCAACGTGCAGCCGATGGGATTTTACTCGACCGAAGTGCTGGTCAACGATGCGCGGCGGCATGGCGTGACCGTCAAGCCGATCGAGGTTAATGCCAGCGAGTATTGGTCGCACGTCGATAGCAACGGTGCGCTTCGCTTGGGATTCCATTTAGTGCGCGGTTTGGGGGAGGCGCAGCGCAAAGGCCTGGAGGCGGCCATTGCACAGGGGACTTTTAGCGATGTAGTGGCTTTTGCGCAGCGTACGGGTCTCGAAAAGGAAACGCTCGAGAACCTTGCGATCGCCGGCGCCTTCGCCCCCTGGTACTCCTCGCGGCGTGACGCAATGTGGGCGCTGCGCGGGCTTGACGAACGCGAGGCGCGCGGCGAGCTCGGGGAGCTCATGGACGTCGAAGAGCCGCCGGTTCGATTCGAGCCGCTCGCGCCGAAGAAGAAGATGGCATTCGATCTGTGGTCGACCGGCGTGACTCCCACCGGCCAAGCGATGGAACATTTTCGCGGCATGCTCGCAGCGCAGCGGGTGGTGCCGGCCGCGCAGCTGGCCGGACTGCCGCGCAATGCGAGGTGCCGGGTCGGCGGTCTGGTCATTACGCGTCAGCGCCCGGGTACGGCCAAGGGCTTCGTCTTTTTGACGCTCGAGGATGAAACCGGACTCGTAAACGTCATCGTGCGGCCGCAAGTCTACGAAACGTTTCGCCGTGTCATTCGTTCGTCGCGAACGCTTATCATCGAAGGCACGTTGCAGAAGGAGAGCGGTTGCGTCGACATTCTGGCGCGACGCTTCTGGAGCTTCGATGATGAAGACGTTACCAAGAATGTGCCGGCTCGCAACTTCCAATGACTCCGACGACGCCCGCTTAGCTGCAGGACTCATGCAGCGCGCGGCCTAACGCACGCCGTCAACCTCCCGCCTTATGAGGAGAGTGATGTCGCAACGTACCATTTTTCTCAGTCGACTGATCGGTCTTTATTGCGTTATTTTTGCGCTTTCCATGGTTGCGCACGAGCAAGCGATGGTCAACGCCGTGACGGAGCTCGTTCATAGTCCAGGCGTGATCTTGGCATTCGGAGCGGTCGCGGTTGCCGCCGGCCTGGCGATGGTTATCGGTCACAACGTTTGGTCGGGCGGCCCGCTGGCGACCGTCGTCACGGTGGTCGGCTGGCTGGTCTTGGCCAAAGGTCTCGTTCTGATCTTCCTCTCGCCCGAAGGCATCGCCGCATACTTCGACGCCCTTCACTACGAGCAGCTTTTCATCGTTTACGCCGCGATAACGCTGATCGTCGGCGCTTACCTCACGTACGGCGGATTCAGCCGGACCGCATCCTCTACTGCCAGATCCCGCTAATTGCCGGCGTGCGGCATTCGTTTGCGATGCAGCGCACGCCGAGCACGGTTTCGATCGTCCGTAGGACGGCGTAGTGATCCACGGCTTGCCGATCGGCCGCACCGGCGCGAATCATCGGGCCGACGAGGACGGTCGGAATGCGGTTGGTGCCGCGGTCGGGTTCGGCCTCGTCCCACGTCACGATCAGGAGCCCGTCGTGCGCGCGGTCCCACGCAATGATCGGCGGCAGGTTCTTCGATAGCCATGCATCACCGGCGCTGACGCCGCAATCGTGCATATCGTGGCAGACGTTCGGCGTGATCCACACCAACGTCGCCGGATCGGGCGGAAAGCCGTGATAGACGCGATTGCTTGCCGCCGGAACGTTCGTGAAGTCGACCCACGGACTGTGTTTTCGAGCGTACGCTGCCCCAAAGCAGCCCATGTATCCGTCGCGCGGCATCGATTCGGAGTAGCCCACGAAGCTCTTCCCGGCGGCAATCAATTCGGAAGCGACGTTCTTCGCTGAGAAGGAGACCGGGCAGCTATCGCTGCCGACCCCTTGCGTCGAGCCGGAGAAGAGCGCCAGATAGTTGGGTTCGCTGGGGTGTGCGACGGCGTGACTATTTTGCAGGAGCACACCTTGCCGCACGAGTTGCCGGTTGAAGTACGGCGCCTGCGGATTTCCGGCCATCAGTTCGTAGTCTTTGTTCTCCATGAGGACGATCGTCACTTGAGAGGCGTGCGGCGCGATCGGCGAGGACGCGCCTGCGAGAACCGCCAGTGCTAGCCCGAGCATCGCCGGCCGTACGAACGTAAGTTTCACGATACTCCAATCGTTACTCGGTTGGAGCGTGAAACCTTGGCTCCCCCAGGCGCGCCTATGGTAGGCGATGAGGACGATCGGACGACGGGGTTTTCTCGGTGAGCTGGGGGCTTGTGGGCTCGCTCCGCAGCTGCTCGGCGCGACCGGTTCCGATCTCGCGATCGCACCGTTGCAAGAGGCGTTGGTATTCAGCGGCGGCGGAGCGCGTGGCGCGTATGAGGCGGGCATCGTGGGCGCCCTCGCCGCGCAGGCGGGACTACGTGATGGTTTGCCGCTCCGGCCCTACGATCTGGTCTGTGGAAGTTCGATTGGCGCCCTCAACGGTTGGTTCGTTGCGACTGGTCAGTACGGCAAGTTGGGCGAGCTGTGGTACGGCATCAGCGCCGAGCACTTGTTACGACCCAAGCCGGAGTACGCCGCACTACAAGATCAGCAGAGCGGCGTGGTGAACCGGGCGGCTTCGGCAGTCCGCCTGATCGGGTTAGCGAAAAATCAGAGCGGACTTCTGCAAAGCGAACCGGTCTACGAGTGGATCTCGCGCAACATCGATCCGGCGACGCCGTTGTTGATGCCGTTGGTGTGGGCGGTGACGAACCTCGGCCGGCAACAGCCGGAATACTTCTACGTGCATCCGATGGGCGACGGACCGGGGCCCGAGAGCTTCGTGCGCGCATTCCAA
>JASHXG010000024.1 GCA_030043675.1 Vulcanimicrobiota bacterium | reverse complement strand
AAGAATCGCCTTACCGGCGTGACGTTGCGTTTGTAAAGACCCAGCCGCCAGCGGTATTGGCTCTCCCAGTGGAACCAGTTCCAATATGCCCCCAAGAAAGCCAGTACCGCACCCACTATAAAGATCATCGCCGCTCGGGCTACGTCGACGTCTCGCACGATCCCTTGGCTGTAGTGCTTTTTGCCTACGCTTCCGAAACGCCGTAGTCTACGGGCCGTAACGAGACTGCTGCGCAGCGAAGGCTCGAACCCTTCGAGGCTCGCCTTCGGCTCGCACCTCAGGGTGACAACGTCGCTCTCATGCAGAGTTGCATCGCTGCGAGTGGCGATACCTCGAAGCGCGTGAGGAGCGTCTTCGAAGCAGTAGTCTCGTTGCGGTCCCTCGACTACGCTCACTACGTTCGCTACGCTCGGGATGACACAGCCTAACCTCGCTCACTTCGCGTTGAGTAGCTCTAGCGTTGAAGCAGCCTCCGCGATGCGCAGTTGGTCCATCGTGCATTGGCGCGGTTTCTTGTCCGGACGCCAGCGTAAGATCTTAGTGCCATGCCGGAAACGATCGCCGGTGACCTGATCGAAACGTACTTCGACGACGAGTTTTGGTTCGAGCGGGAACCACGGATCCTCGGTCTGCTTCCAGCGACTCGGACCGCCCGGCGCTGAACCGGTGAAGCCCGGCGGCTTTTCGAGCGGACGAATTTTTTTCAAGAGCGGGCCGCGCTCATTCTCGCGGAATCCCGACGTAAAACCAACGTGGTTGAGTTTTCCTTCGTCGTCGTAGAGTCCGAGCAGCAACGAGCCGACGCCGTTGCGTTGCTTATTGAGTCGATAGCCGCCGATCACACAATCCGCGGTGCGCAGATGCTTGACCTTAACGCCGCCTTCGCGCGAACCGGACGCGTACGGCAGATCGCGCCGTTTTGCAATGACACCATCGAGCGCATTGCCGACGCGTTCGTACCAGGTATCAACCTTTGCCCGATCGCTGGTGCATGGTGAGAGCGCGACCTCGCTTTCCGTAAGATAGCGTTTAGCAAAACGATCGAGCGCTTTGCGACGAGCCTCGAGCGGCATCACGGTGAGATTCTTGCCGTCGGCATCAACGAGCAGATCAAACACGATGTAGCGCGCGGGCGTCTCCTTTGCGAGGCGCGCAACGCGGCTGGCTGCCGGATGGATGCGTTGGAGCAGGGCGTCGAACGAAAGTTCCTCGCCAATCTGTACCATCAGCTCGCCGTCGAGCACGAAGCGTTTCGCATCGAGCGCGCGCAACTGCTCGACAATCTCCGGGAAGTAGCGCGCCAAGGGTTGACCAGCCTTCGATTGCAGATGCACATCGTCACCATCGCGAAATGCCATGCATCTAAAGCCGTCCCACTTTGGCTCATATTGCCATTGCTGACCGCTTGGTATCTCGGCGACTTGCACGAGTTCCATCGGCTCGAACGCGAGGTCGATCGGCAGGCTCATGGTAAAAGCGGCGTCAAGTTGAAGCGGCCGCGTTTGGCATCGAGCGGTTTCCACAAGTCGCCGATCGTCGCAAGGCGCCGTCGCATGTTATCGATGCGAAAGTCGTCGATCTCGATTCCGGCTGCAACTTCTTCCCAGGTCACCGGCGCGGAAACCGTCGCACGCGGCGTAGGGCGCACAGAATACACACTCGCCAGCGTCGCGCCCCAACGATTCTGATTGTAGTCTACCAGCACGCGGTCTTTCGGACGCTTATCTTTATGGTAGACGATGGTCGTGAGATCTTTCGTGTGGTGTGCGAGTGCGACCGCGAACTCTTTAGCGAAGGTCCAAACTTGCTTCTGCGTCGGGCCGCGCACGATCGGCACGTACACGTGCATACCTTTCGAGCCCGTCGTCTTTGCGTACGCAGGCATCCCGATTGCTTTGAGACCATCACGCACAAGCAGCGCGACCTCGCGCACCATCGTGAAGGTCGAGTTGCCGGGATCGAGATCGAAGTGCACGTAATCGGGGCGGTTCACGTCGTCGCAACGCGCGTACCACTGATTCAAATCGATGCAACCGAGGTTGATGACCCACAGGAGTGCGGCGAGATCGTCGATCATGGGAAAGTCGATCACGTTACCCGAGTCGTGCTCGATACGGCACGTGCACAGCCACTCAGGGTGCGGCTGCGGCACGCGCTTCATGAAGAAGAAGTCGCCTTGCGCACCGTGGGGATACCGCTTCATCACCATCGCGCGGCCGGCAATGTGCGGCAGCAGCACATCCGAGACGTCGGCGTAGTACTGAATGAGGTCGCCCTTGGTAACACCGATCTCGGGAAAGAATATCTTGCGCAGGTTGGTTAGCGCAACGTTCTTCCGGCCGACGGCGATCGCGGCGTCGTCGCGATCGCGGGGGATCGTCATCGCGCGCGCAAGAGCATGCGCGCGTGCTCGAGCGCGACGTCGTGGGACTCGCCGGAAAGCATTCGCGCGAGCTCTGCCGCTCGCGCCTCCTCGCCGGAGATCTCCCGCACGGAGATGGTCGTCGCGCCGCTCTTTTCGTGTTTTTCAAGCACGTAGTGACGGTCTGACCAGGTCGCAAGTTGCGCCAGGTGCGTCACGCACACGACTTGACCTTCCTGCGCAAGCCGGCCGATGCGCGCGCCTACCGCCGTGGCGGTCGTGCCGCCGATGCCCGTATCGATCTCGTCGAAGATCAGCGCGGTGCGCTCGCGCGCGCCCGCGAGTACCACGACCAGTGCGAGGAGCACGCGCGCGAGTTCGCCGCCTGACGCGACGCGCGCGAGCGGACGCAACGGCTCACCCTTGTTCGCGGCAAAGACAAATTCGATCGGGTCAAATGCAACGTCGAAGCGTGCCGATCCAAGCGCGAGTGCGCCGAATTCCTTCGCGATCGCCGACTTTAGGCGCGCGGCGGCTTCTTCGCGAATTGCGCGCAGGCGCGCTTCATCGGCTGCAAGCGCCGCCTCGGCTTCGCGCAGCGCGGCCGCGAGTGCTGCAGTGCGCTCGTCGCGCGAGTCGAAGGCCTCAATGACCGAGCGCGCCTGCGCGCCCGCAGCCAAGACCGCCTCGATCGTTCCGCCGTGCTTGCGTTTCAGACGCTCGAGAATGTCCAGACGCGCATTGATCGCCTCGAGTTCGGCCGGATCGAATTCGGTAGCGTCGAGCGCGCGCGCGATCGCGGTCGCGAGGTCGGTGGCTTCGCTCTGCAGTGCCGCGGCACCATCGGACATCGCCCGGAGGTCGCTCGAGATGTCGGCGATACCATGCAGTGCGGCGCTCGCCACACCGAGCGTTGCGGTCGCGCTGCCGTCATCGCCACCGAGCGCTTCGTGCGCGCTGCGCAATGCTAATGCGATACGCTCGACATTATCGAGGTAGCGGCGACGCTCGCTCAGCCGCTCGTCTTCCCCTATCTGCGGTGCGGCCGTGTCGATCTCTTCCACCGCAAAGCGCGCGTCTTCATAGCGCTCCTGCGCGCGGCGCTCGTCACCGTGGAGCGCGCTGAGCTCGCGCGTCGCGATTGCGGCGCGCTCGCGCGCGGCATCGACCGCATCGCGCGCAGCGAGCGCCTTGGGTCCGCCGTAGCGGTCGAGCAATTCTACGTGATAGGCTGGCGAAAGCAAACGTTGCGCATCGTGCTGGCCAACGATCTCGGCGATCTGCGCTCCAATTTCGCGCACGTAGCTTGCGGTTGCTGCGCGGCCGTTAACGCGAACGCTTGATTTACCGGCATCGCTCGCCTCACGCACGATTGTCGCGTCTTCGCCTGGATCGAGCTCGTAACCGTCGGCAAGGAGCCGCTCGCGCAGTGCCGCATCCGGCTCGAACGTAAGCGTTACGACGGCACGCTTTGTTCCACGACGAACGATATCGGCGCTCGCGCGCTCGCCGAGCGCAAAGTCGAGCGCGCCGAGGATCATAGTCTTGCCCGAGCCCGTCTCTCCGGTAAAGATCGTTGCGCCCGGGCTGAACTCTATCGCGCCGCGGGCGATCAAGCCGTAGTTCTCGATCTCCAGGCGCGTGATCATCGAATCGTCGTTACCGCGTCGCAGCCTTGATGGAAACACCCCAGCGCATCTTCTCCTCCAAACGCTCGAAGAAGCGCAGCGCCGAGAGACGCGCAAAGCGCACCGTCTTGGGATGGCGTCGCACGTTGACCACCGTATTTGGACCGATCTCAGCCAAAACGTCGCCGTCGCACTCCAAATGTGCGTGCGCTACGTTGGAGTCGCAGCCGATGCCGATCTCTGAGCTCGCCGGCACGATGAGGGGTCGCGAGAAGAGCGTGTGCGGCAGCAGCGGCACGATGCCGAACGCATCGACGCGTGGCGAGATTATCGAGCCGCCCGCCGAGAGGAAATA
>JASHXG010000208.1 GCA_030043675.1 Vulcanimicrobiota bacterium | reverse complement strand
CTAACGTTCCGATCGCCCTCATAATCTCGTCCGTGAACTTCGCCAAGGTATCGCGACTTGCTTTCCGGTCGGCCGGGAGCGCCAGTGGGGGCCCGAAAGCGACTTTGATCTTACCCAGGCGCAGCGCTCGGTCGCTGCCCAGGATGCACGCCGGAACGACCGGCGCCTTGGCCAGCGAAGCCAAGAGCGCGACGCCGGCCTGCGGCATCACGTCGCCGCTGCGATTGCGCGTTCCCTCGGGGAAGATTCCGACCGTACCGCCGCGGCGCAAGACCTCCAGCGAACGCTTGATGGCCGCGGTTGCACTGCCATCGCGATCGACCGCGTACGCGCCGAGACCGCGAATGACGCTTCCCAGAACCGGAATCGTGAACAACTCTTTCTTGGCCATGTAGCTGATGCGCCGGGGACAGAAGCTGCCCATGACGGGCGGATCGAGATAGGAGAGGTGATTACACGCCACGATCAGCGGACCGTCACGCGGCACGTTCTCCATTCCGCTCGCCTGCGCGCGCCAAAGCGTGCGCGCCATGAGCTGCACGGTTGCCTTCGAGAAATCGTAGAACCGGTGATTCATACTCCGGCAACAATTGCGCAGATCTCATCGACGACTTGCGAGGCCGTAATCTCACTCGAATCGATGATGTGCGCGTCCGGCGCAGGTGCCAGCGGCGAGATCGCACGCGTGCGGTCGAGCCGGTCTCGCTCCTCGATCTCTTCGCCTAAGCGGTGGGCGTCGATATCCACGCCGGCCGCTTCGAACTGCGCCCGGCGGCGAGCGATGCGCGCCGGCACCGAGGCGGTCAAGAATATCTTGACCGGCGCATCGGGCAGGACGACCGTGCCGATGTCGCGCCCGGCCATCACGACCGGCCCCGCTTGCGCGATCCGGCGCTGCGCGTCCACCATCGCAGCGCGCACCTCGGCGTGGGCCGCAACGGTCGAGACGATTGCCGTTACCTCATTGCTTTGGAGCTTGCGCTCGTCGAGCTCGTCCCCGCCGGCGAAAATGCGAAAGCCGAGCGGCGCCGAGAAGTCCAACGCAACCGCGATCGACATTAATACGGCGAGCCGCGCCAGTGCCGCGCCATTGTCGACGTCGGTGCGCGTTTGCAAGGCCAGATAGGCGAGTGCGCGATACATGGCTCCGGTGTCCAGGTAGAGAACGTTCAGGCGCCGCGCGGTGCAGCGCGCCACCGTCGTCTTCCCGGAAGCGGCGGGGCCATCAATAGCGATTTGCAAGTGCGCTCCAGCGTTCACCGGCGCCGGGTTTCGCCCAGGCAAAGCAGCGGCCCCGCAGAAGGGTCGCTCCTCGTGCCTAAGACGCGCTCCGTTTATTACTGCTCCGCATGCGGCTTCGAATCGCCGCGCTGGCTGGGGCGTTGCCCGCAATGCGAGGCCTGGAACTCGTTCGACGAGCGTCCCGCAGCGGTCGCACCCGGACGCGGCGCAATTCGGCGCTCCGATCTCGTCTCGCCGGTAGCGCTGCACGACGTCGACGAGACGGCGGTGCAGCGGCTGCAGGTCGGGCTGCGTGAGTTCGACGGCGTGCTTGGCGGCGGCATCGTGCCGGGAAGTCTCACGCTGATCGGCGGACCGCCCGGAGCCGGCAAGTCGACGCTCGTGCTGCAGATCGCAGCGCGTTTGGCAAAACGCGGCGAGGTCGTCTACGTTTGCGGCGAGGAATCGGCGGCGCAGGTCAAACTGCGCGCGCAACGCACGCTGCCGGCCGGCGATGAGCAAGCGCTCTTGGCCTATCCGGAAACGAACCTGCGCGCGATCCTCGACTCGCTCGAGCGGCGCCGTCCGGTCGCGTTGGTGATCGACTCCATTCAAACCGTGTGGCTCCCGGAATCGGAGGCCTACGCCGGCAGCGTGACGCAGATTCGCGACTGCACCCAAGCCCTCATGGGATACGCTAAACGCACCGGCTGCGCGACGCTGATCGTGGGGCACGTTACGAAAGACGGCGCGATAGCCGGACCGCGACTGCTCGAGCATCTGGTCGACACCGTGCTCTACTTCGAAGGAGAGACGACCGGCGAGCACCGCATTCTTCGGGCGTACAAGAATCGCTTCGGCTCAACCGACGAGATCTGTGTTTTCGCGATGCACGATAGTGGTCTGCGCGAGGTCGCGGAGCCGTCCGAGCTTTTCCTGACCCGACGGGCACGCCAGCCCAGCGGCTCGTGCGTCGTGGCCTCGATCGTCGGCTCGCGCCCGGTGATGATCGAAGTGCAGGCGCTGGTGGGCGAGGCGGCCTACGGAACGCCGCGGCGGCTGGCAAACAATCTCGACCAGCAGCGCCTCGCGATGATTCTGGCCGTCCTCGAACGGCGCGCCGGCTTTGCGCTCGGGACGCACGACGTCTACGCGTCGGTCGCCGGCGGCCTTCGGATCGTCGAGCCGGCAGCCGATCTGGGAATCGCGTTGGCGATCGCCTCGTCCTTTCGCGACGTCGCCCTGGAGCGCGACGTTGCGGTTTACGGCGAGCTGGGCCTCTCCGGCGAAGTGCGCGCGGTCAGCGGTGCGGAGCGTCGCGAGGCCGAGGCCCGCAAGCTCGGCTATACCGCGCTGATCGCGCCTGCCAATGCGAGCGATGTCGTCCAAGCGATTCAAATGGCTCTCGGTT
>JASHXG010000207.1 GCA_030043675.1 Vulcanimicrobiota bacterium | reverse complement strand
CAGCCAGGAGACCGGCGTGACCATCGCGAGCAGCACCTGCAACTCGCCGATCTCGGGGACGGCCGACTGCAGGAAGATCGTCGATGTATTTGGATCGACGCCGGCGGCTAGCCAGGCGGCGACCATCGTGTCGCGCGCGTCGCGGATTTTCGCGGGATCGTCGAACTCGGTCGTGTACGCGTGCAAGTCGGCGATCTCGAAGAACGCGTCGGCGCTGTCGGAATAGTTGGCCCATTGCGTGAGCACGCCGACGAGGTGACCGAGGTGCAGGTCGCCGGTCGGGCGCATGCCCGACATCACGCGCGGCTTCTTTGCGGTCGTAGTGGTCATTCGCGCGTGAGTGTTAGATGTGCGGGCTCAATGCCTTGCGAGCTCGGCGCGCGTGAAGGCGCGGGCCGCGCGGACGGCATGGGGCAGCGGCCGTCCAGCTGCGAGCTCGCAGGCCAGCGCCATCGCCAGCGTGCAGCCGGTGCCGTGCATCTCGCCCGCAATACGCGGCTCCGCAAAGAGCTCGACCCCTTCCGCGCTCGCGAGCGCGTCGACCGGGTCGCCTTCGAGATGGCCGCCCTTCACGAGCACGGCGTAGGCGCCGCGCGCGCGAAGGCTTAGCGCCGCCTTGCCGATCGCGTCGCGCTCGATGCCTTCAATCCCCAACAACAGCGCCGCCTCAACGAGGTTGGGCGTCAGCACGACGCTGGGGAGCGTCGCGATCTCGTCGCGCACGCCGTAGCGAGCGGCTTCGTCGGCGAGTTCGCCGCCGCGGCTGGCGGCGAAGACGGGGTCGACGACCGCCGGCAGCGAGAGATGCCCGCGCAGATACTCTGCGACGGTGCGGACGGCGCCCAGCGTGGGGAGCGCGCCGATGCGGACCGCGCCGGCCGAAGCCCACGGCAATGTCGAGAGCTGTGCGTCGAAGACGCTCGCGGGAACGGCATGGAGCGCCGCGACGCCGCGACCATCCTGGGCGCTGACCGCCGCGACCGCGGTGAAGACCCGAACGCCCCACTCGCCGCCGACGACGAGATCGCGCCCGACGCCGGCCACGTTCCACGGATGGGTCGTGCCGATCGAGAGGACGATCGGCCTCATGCGGTCCAACCTTCGACGAGCTCGCGTGCAGCCCGATCGGGGTCGTCGCCGGCCACCGCCGAGATCACCGCCGCCATCGCCACGCCACAGCGACGAATCTCCGGCAGATTCGCGACGCCGATGCCGCCGATCGCCGCAACCGGCAACGACGTCGCGCCCGCAACCCGCGTCAATCCTTCGATTCCAATCGGCTCGCCCGCATCGGATTTCGAACCGGTGGGGTAGACCGATCCGACGCCCAGGTAATCGACGCGGGCGGCGTCGGCGAACTGCGCTTCTTCTACGGTGCCGCAGGAGAGGCCGATGAGCAGCTCACCCAGCCCTGCGCGCAGCGCGGCGGGATCTGCAAATCCGGGATCGCCGGGCCCGAGATGCACGCCGTCGCACGCGAAATCGTTGGCCGCGCGCGCGTCGTCATTGACGATCAGCAGCGCGTCGTAACGATGCGTCAGCACGCGCAGCGCCTCCAGGCGTTCGGCGACCACGCCCCGCTTGGCACGATACTGCACGATGCAAACCCCCGCATCCAGAACGGCCTTTGCGATCGCGAGTGCGCGTTCGCTCTCGTTCACGATGGCGTAAATCCCGCGTAAGCGAGCGGCGCGCTGCGCGCGCGTCACACGCGCGGCCGCATGCGCCGCCATAACCAGATGTTGGCGATGAGATACATCAAGAAGAGCGCCGCGATGAAGGCGGCGAGCGCGGGCAGATGACGCGCGAGCGCGAGCGGCACCAGCAGGCCGAAACAGAGAACGCCGGACATCACGATGGCGATGATGCGCGAGAATGGAAAGAACACTAGCGCTCCTCGCCGAGCAGCAAGTCGCCCAGGCGGAGCAACTCATCCTCGCTGGTGAAGCGAAACTCGATGCGTCCGCCCTTGCCGCTGCGCGCGATGATGACGCGGGTGCCGAAACGCTCGCGCAAGCGCGACTCGAAGTCGCGCTCTTCGGCCGTGAGCGGATGCAGTTTCGGCGGAACCGGCGGCAGCGCGCTTGCGGCCGCCAGGCGTTCCAGCGTACGCACCGTCAGGCCCTCGGTGGACGCGCGTTCGGCCAGCGCGACGCGGGCATTTTCGGGCGCCGACAAGAGCGCGCGCGCGTGTCCGGCCGAGAGACGCCGGTCGACTAGCATCGCCTTGATCGAGGCGGGCAGGGCGAGCAAACGGAGGGTATTCGCGACGGCGGGACGGCTGCGTCCCAGGCGTCGTCCGACCTCGTCTTGCGTGAGACCGTACTCCTCGATCAGATGGGCGAAGCCCGCCGCCTCCTCGAGCGGATTGAGATCCTCGCGCTGCAGGTTCTCGACGATCGCGAACTCCAGCGTCTCGCGATCGTTGCCGGCGCGCACGATCGCCGGAATCGTCGCGCGCGCCAGCGCCGCGCAGGCGCGCCAGCGGCGCTCGCCGGCGATCAGCTCGTAGCCATGCTCGCGCCGGCGCACGATGATCGGCACGAGGATTCCGTACTCCTCGATCGAGCGCTTCAGCTCGTCGAGCTTCTGCTGCTCGAAACTCCGACGCGGCTGAAACGGGTTGGGCGTGATCTCGCCGACCGGAATTTCGCGTACGATCTCGTGCTGCGTCGCGACCGGGATCGGACTGTCGCCGATCAGCGCCGCCAAACCCTTTCCGAGTCCGCGTTTGGGGGTCGTCACGCGCGCGCTTCCACCGGCGCAAGCATCTCGCGCGCAACTGCGAGATAGGCCTGCGCGCCGCGGCTCTTGACGTCGAAGAGAATTACCGGCTTGCCGTACGAAGGAGCTTCGGAAAGGCGCACGTTGCGCGGAATCTGCGTCTTGAACATCTGATCGGGAAAGTAACGTTCGAGCTCGCCGATCACTTCCAACGCTAAACGCGTGCGCCCGTCGAACATCGTCACCAAAACGCCGCCGACGTGGAGCGTCGGATTCAGCGCGTCGCGCACCCGCCAAATCACGTTGGTCAGCTGCGCCAACCCCTCCAACGCGTAGAATTCAGCCTGTACCGGAATGATGCAATCGTCGGCGGCGGTCAGCGCGTTGATCGTGAGCAGACCGAGCGACGGCGGGCAATCGATGAAGATAAAATCGTACCGATCGGCAATCGGCGCAAGCGCCTGGCGCAGACGCGTCTCGCGCGAGAGCGCGGCGACCAGCTCGACGTCGGCGCCGGCCAAGTTGATCGTCGCCGGAACGAGCCACAGGTTTTGAATCTCCGTCGCCACGACGACCGCGTCCAACGCCGCTTCCTGCATCAGCACGTGGTAAATGTCGCGCACGATATGGCTCTTGTCGATCCCCAGGCCGGTCGTGGCGTTGCCTTGCGGATCCGCGTCAACGACCAGAACGCGCTGGCCGAAGACGGCCAACGCCGCGCCGAGATTGACGGCTGTCGTGCTCTTCCCGACACCACCCTTCTGGTTTACGAGCGCAATGATCCGGCCCAGGTCAGTGTCCTATCTCACGTCTCGGACGCGCTCACCGCCGGCGCCTCATCGAGATACGTTTCGAGAAGACGCAGTAAAGACGTGCGCTCGTTAACCTCAGGTTCGTCGGTGACCTGCTCGAAGAGCCACTGCAAGGCCGCGCCGACCCGTTGGTCACCTCGGAAGCCGCGCGGCGCCGCGCCGCGCCGCACCAGCGCCGCCATCACGTCGTCGCCGTCAACGGCGAGGTCGCGGACGGAGAAGGGCGGCTTGCGCGCGATCTCTTCCCAGACCCGCGCCTGAAAACGCTCGTTGCTGTCATCACGCTTCGGCAGCCCGCTGCCGACGATGTCGGCCGCCCGCAATGCGAACAAACGTTCGATGTTCGTGGGCGCAATCCGGCGGATGAAACGGCGCAACGCGGCGTCGCTCAGCTCCGGATCCGCGACGTACATGTGTTGACGGACCAGGTGCTCGGTTACTTCGGTAAGATCGTTCGAGAAACGAAGGCGCATCAGCATGGCGCGCGCCATCTCGCCCCCGACCGTCTCGTGCCGGTAAAAATGCGCGCCCTGCTTGGTTCGGGGCTTGCCGATATCGTGGAGCAGCGCTGCCAAGCGGAGGACGAGATCGCCCGGTGGGGTCGCGTCGAGCGTCGCCAGGCCGTGATTCCAGACGTCGTAGGCATGCCACTCGTTCTGCTCGACCCCGACGCCCTCGAGCAGCTCCGGCCAGACATAGACGAGCACGCCGGTTTGGCGCAGCAGCTCGAGGCCGATCGACGGGCGCTCCGCCTTCGTGAAGAGCTTGATGAGCTCGTCGGCGATGCGCTCGGCCGAGACGCTGGTCACACGCGGCGCCGCCTCAACCATGGCGGCGCGCGTGGCGGGCGTCAGGGCGTATTCGAAGCGTGCGGCGAACTGCGCCGCCCGCAGCATCCGCAGCGGATCTTCGCGGAAGGCCTCGGGGGTGAGAATATCGATCCGGCGGGCGCGGATGTCGCGTTCGCCTCCATAGGGGTCAACCAGCAGACCCGAGGGCAGAGCGCGGGCGAGCATGTTCATGCGAAAATCGCGCCGGCCGAGGTCGTCGTGGAGCGAGACGCCCGGGCCGCCCTGGACGTCGAAGTCGCGGTGGCCGGGGCCCGCCGAACGCTCGCGGCGCGGCAGGGCGATGTCGACCGTCTGGCCGTCGACGGTCAACTTGATGACGGCGAACGAGGCGCCCACCAGGTCGAGTCGTCCGAGCGGTCGCAGCCGCGCAAGCAAGTCATCGAGCCGCACTCCGGTCACGACGTAGTCGGAGTCGGCCACCGGCGCTTCGCGGCCTTCGATCTGGGCACGAATCTCGTCACGGACGCGCCCGCCGACCGTGTAAAGCGAGCCGGGCGGCAGCAGGGCCGCCAGCCTCGCGTCGAGTGGGTGCGCTGCGGTCATCGGCCTCCATCCTACCGCATCCGGGGCGAGCCCCCAATGTTTCACGGGGAACGTGGCTTGCTTGTTATGCTAGGCAGAGCGGGCGCTTTTCGGGGATGCCGACCCGCCGAGGGAAACGCGACGGCGTCGTTGCGGTCTTGCGGAGTAGGATGATGCGGCGTCCGTCGCCGAGCAGCTCCTCGCGCTCACGACGCCCGCCCAGCATCAGCGAGGCATCCTCGAGCGCGATCTCTTCGCGCCGATCGTCCGTGCCGCGCTGCAGAATCGCCACGCCGTCGACGGCAATGAACGGGAGCAGCAGCTCGGCAACCGTCGGCGCCGTCGCGACGGCGCGCGCCGTCCCGCTCGCGAAGGACTCGCGCAGGCGTTCCTGGTGGGCGACCGTTTCGGCGCGCTCCGCGATGACCTCGCCCCGCAGTTCGAGCGCGGCCAACGCCGACTCGAGAAAGCGCGCCTTCTTGCGGGTCGCCTCGACGAGGGTGACCGGAATCGCGCGGGCGATCGCGACCGGTATGGCCGGAAAGCCGGCGCCCGAGCCGATGTCGACGTATGGCGCCTCGACGTACGGCACGACCGTCAGGCTATCGAGCAGGTGCGCGAGCAGCTCGTCGGGGGTCGTTGCGCCGGTGAGATTGAAGCGCCGATTCGCTTTCAGGACCAGCGCGGCGTAGCGCGCTAACGGCACAGCCAGCGGCGCCGTGACGCCGGCTGCCGCGAGCCGATCTTCGAGCGAGCTCACCCCTTCTGGACGAAGAGCCCGACGATCGCGACGTCGCTGGGCGTAATTCCGGGGATACGGCCGGCCATGCCGAGCGTGCGCGGACGTTGGCGTGCAAACTTCTCCCGCGCCTCGCGCGAGAGCGCGCGGATCCGGCCGTAATCGAGATCCTCCGGGATCGTGATGCGATCGGTTTTGGCGGCTTTTTCGATTGCCAACTCTTGGCGGCGCACGTAACCCTCGCATTTGATCTCGATCGCAACGCGCTCGCCGATCTGCGGCGAGAGCTCGGGAAGTCGTTCGGCGACGTCGTCGAAGGCAAGCTGCGGACGCCGCAACGCATCTGCAACCGTTGCGCCGGCGTCGAAACGTTGCGTGCCGATGCTCTCGCTGCCAAGACGCGTGCGCTCCGCGTGCGCGATGCCGTCGCGCAATGCGCAACGCCGCTGCTCGAAGCTCTCCCAGGTTGCATCGTCGATCAATCCGGCCGCGCGGCCGCGCGGCGTCAGGCGCAGATCCGCGTTGTCGTGGCGCAATACGACGCGATGCTCGGCGCGCGAGGTCAGCATGCGATACGGCTCATCGACGCCTTTGGTGACCAAATCGTCAATCAGCACGCCGATATACGCTTCATTGCGCGCGAGGCGCAGCGGTTCGCGTCCGCAGGCGGCCAGACCCGCGTTCACGCCCGCGATCAAGCCCTGCGCGGCGGCCTCTTCGTAGCCGGAGGTGCCGTTGAGCTGTCCGCAATGATACAGGCCCGCGATCCGGCGCGTTTCGAGCGTGTCGTGGAGCTCCGTCGGCGGCACCATGTCGTATTCGACCGCATATCCTGCACGCAGCATAACGCACGATTCGAGTCCCGGCAGCGTGTGCAGCATCTCCAGTTGAATCTCGGCCGGCAGCGAGGTTGAGAAGCCGCCCACGTAGAGCGTCGGCTCCTCCCAGCCTTCGGGCTCGATGAAGATTTGATGCGTTGGATTGTGCGCGAACTTGAGCACTTTGTCTTCGATCGACGGACAGTAACGCGGACCGATGCCGCGGATCAGATCGAGACCGTAGAGCGGCGAGCGATGGAGATTTTCGCGCACTAGCGCGTGCGTGCGCGCATTGGTTTGCGTGAGATAGCAGGGCAGCTGCGGACCGGCGAAACGTTGCGGGCTGCTATAGGAGAAGAGCAGCGGCACGTCGCTGGGTGGTTGCGTCGCCATCGCGCTGCGCTCGACGCTCTGCCGGTCGATGCGCGGCGGGGTGCCGGTCTTCAACCGTTTGGTTGGGAAGCCCAGCCGACGCAGCGCCTCGGCCAACCCGCTCGCCGGCGGCTCGCCGTAGCGCCCCTCGGCCTGCACTACGCCGCCGCGAAAGGTCTTGCCGCCGAGGAAGGTGCCGGTCGCGAGGACCACCCGCCGCGCATGGTAGCGCCTCCCGCCCGCGGTGACGGCCCCGCATACCGCCCCGCCCTCGACGAGCAGATCCTCAACCATGCCGGGTTCGATCGCGAGATTCGGCTGCGCGCGCAGCTGCGCGAGCGCCGCGCGCGCGTAGGCCGGCTTATCCATTTGCTGGCGCAGCGCGCGCACCGCCGGGCCCTTGCTTTCGTTGAGGAAGCGCGCGTGGAGGCTACAACCGTCGGCCAGCCGCCCCATCGCACCGCCGAGGGCGTCGACCTCGCGGACCAACTGTCCCTTGGCGCTCCCGCCGATCGAGGGATTACAGGGCAGCGTGCAGATCTTCGCCTCGTCGCCGGTGAGCAGCAGCGTGGCGACGCCCAGGCGTGCCGAGGCGAGCGCAGCTTCGACGCCGGCGTGACCGCCGCCGACGACGATGACGCCGGCGTCGTTGCTGCGCATGAACTCCTCGCTAGGTCGTCGTCGCAGCCGCCGGCGGCGCCGGTTGGATGTGCGCGCGCAGCCGGAACGAGAAGGCG
>JASHXG010000206.1 GCA_030043675.1 Vulcanimicrobiota bacterium | reverse complement strand
GCTGCACCGCCCTTCGCCGTCGACGGCGATGAGATCGTCGGCTCGTTCGCCGTCCCACTCTCACTGATTGTCGCAAACAGCGGCCCGTCGCTCGACTACGACGGACGGCATATCTGGGGGTTTACGGCGCGCATCCTCGAGTCGTTCGTCGATGAGTGGAACGCGCCCGATTCCGAGCTCCGCCGCGCGATTGAAGGCTAGCTGCTGCCGTCACTCCGTCGGCGCGACGCGAGTGCGCGGAAGAATGACGATCGCGATTGCGGCAACGACCGCGAGTGCGACGACGTTGCAGATCAACGTGACGCGATCGTTGACCGCCATCGAGCCCATCGAGACGCCTCCGAGCGCGCTCCCGATCAGGCGCTCCATGATTCCGCCCGCCAGCATCGCGCCGATCGTGAAGAGCGCGACGAACGTCCAGGCGACGCGCCGCGGAAAGGATTTCAGGTAGATCGAGATCAGCGGGATAATCAGCAGGTCGCCGTAGATGAAAGCGGTGTTGGCGCCAAGCGGGATGCCGGCATTAGCGAGGTAGCGCGCGACCGGAACATTGCCCATCGAACAGACGAAAGTAGCGATCGCGATGAGCAGTCCGACGATGAGCAGCAAGAGATAGCCGACATACGGAACGTCGCCGACCGCGTGCAGGGCGCCGGCGAGCCAGCCAGGGGGGATCAACGCCGCGGCAAAGCCGGCGATGAGATAGCCGACCACCAGCTCCGTGCGCAGCATGCGTACGTCGGCCAGCGCGGTCGCGGCGATCGCCGACCAGGTCTCGCGCCGGCCGAGCGACGCCAGTCCTCGCGCGGGTTCGCCACCGTCACCGCATGCGTGATGGGCGTGCTCGTCCATCGGATCGTGCGATCGCGCCGCGTTGTACTCGGCCTGTAGACGCGCGAGCTCTCCCGGCCGAAAGAGGAGCGAGAATCCCACCGTTATCACGGCAATGATGATGATGCCCCCGAAGAACTCTGCGAAGGCAAACTTCCACCCCAGCAGCGACCAGAAGAGAATGAGGATCGCGATATTCATATTCGTCGATGAGGTGAGAAAGGCAAAGATCGCGCGCGCATCGGCACCTTGCCGGTAGAATCCGCGCGCTGCCGCCGCCGCGCCATAGGAGCAGGACGACGAGATGATGCCAAAGCCGGAAGCGTAGAGCAATCCTCGCAGACCGGGCCCGAGGTAGCGGTGCAACGTTGCCGGCGTCAATGCAACCTGGACGACCGCCGAGACGAGAAAGCCGAAGATCAGTCCGAAAAGGCTGTCCCAAAAGAACGTTGCAGCTTGCGCGATTCCTGCAATCAGCGCGTGAAGGACGGCCACGCAAAGATGTCCTAGCCGCCGACGCCGACCGGGGCGTGTCCGAAGAGCGGCGGTATGAAGTGACCGGCTAGGTACGAAACCACGAAGACGCCGATTCCGAAAAGTGCAACCTCGAATCCTTTGCCGACCGGACTCCGCTCGCTGAGCGTGCCGGCGTGGTAGCCGACCGCAAACAGCGCGACGACGGCGAAAACCAGCGACGTCATGGTCGAAGCGTTCATAGAAAGCGGCAGCATGAAGGCTAGGATCGGAACGAGCGAACCAACCGCAAACGAAGCGCTCATCGCGAGCGGCGCGCGCAACCCGGTATCGTCGGCCTCACGCGGGTCGATCCCAAACTCGTCGCGCACCATCTCGTAGAGATAGATGTCGGGCATCTTCGTGAGACGCTTGACGATCATCTCCGCCTCGTCGGGGCTGAAGCCTTTGAGCTTGTAGTACGCAACCTGTTCGGTAAACTCGCCCTGCGGATCGGCGGCCATCTCGCGCTTCTCCATGTCGATGGTTGCCTGCACGACCTCGCGCTCGGACTTGCGGCCGAGGTACTCACCGACGCCCATCGAAAGCGCGCCGGCCAGCAACGCCAGAAAGCCGCTAATGAAGACGGCCGAACGCGCGCCTTCCGCCACGCCGACGCCGGTGATGATGCCGAGTGTGGTCAGGATGCCGTCTTGCGCGCCGAAGACGATCTCGCGGATGCTGCGGCGCTTCTCGAGATTGCGCCGCTGCGGCGTATCCGGGACGCGCGGCCGCACCCGCTGCCATCCCGGTACGTCGACGAGAACCTCCTGGACGGGCGGCACGCGGCCGCCGTCGTTGCGTTCGGACATGGCAATGGCTTGACGTTAGGAACGCCGAACTCCTCGCCTCATGGTGAGACCGCTATCGCTCTTAGCCGTGGTTGCCGCTCTCCTTTGCGCCTTGACGGCGCCGGCGTTCGCCGACAACTGGCCGCTCTTCGGATACGATCCCGCGCGCAGCGGATTCAATAGCTCCGAGCACATCCTGACCGTCGCCAACGTCCATCGTTTGCGCGCGCGCTGGCAAATCTCGCTCGGCTCGGTCGCGGACTCGACGCCGATTCTGCTCGAGCGCGTGCGCGTCGGGCGCGCCTACCGCCCGGTGCTCTTTCAAACGACGACCGCCGGCGTCACGCTCGCCATCGAAGCCACGTCGGGGCGCATTCTCTGGCGCTACCTAACGCATGGCTCGAACATTACCGATTCGACGCCGGCTGCAGATCCATCGGGGGAGACGATCTACGTGCCCGGCATCGACGGCAAGGTCCACAAGCTTTCCGCGTCGCGCGGGCGAGAGGTTGCGGCGCCGGGGTTTCCGGCGCGCATCACGCGGATGCCCGATAGCGAGAAGGACGCTTCGCCGCTGAACGTCGCCAACGGCTTCCTCTACGCGGTCACCTCGGGGTATCTCGGCGACGCCCCGCCGTACGATGGGCACGTCGTCGCCGTGCGGCTGCGCGACGGCGCGGCAACCGTCTTCAACTCGCTCTGCTCGCGCGATCGCCGGCTGCCGGGGCCGAGCTCCTGCTCGCAACAGCGCTCCGGAATCTGGGCACGCGGCGGCGCCGTCGTCGATCCGGATGGCTCGATGAACGGACGCATCTACGCAGCCACCGGAAACGGCGACTTCGATGCAAACACCGGCGGACACGATTATGGCGATTCGCTGCTTTCGCTCAGCGCCGATCTCTCGATGCGCATCGGCAGTTACACGCCGACCGACTATCAAGAACTCGAGCAGGGCGACGTCGACCTCGGAAGCACCTCACCCGCGCTGCTGCCGCCGCAGCCGTCGAGCAAGACACCGCTGATGCTCGTGCAGGGCGGGAAGGACGGCATCCTCAAGTTGCTCGACCGCGCCCACCTTCCCGGCGTCGGCCACGAGCTTCAGAAGGTGAGTTTGCCGAACGCGCTCTTCTCCACACCGGCGGTCTGGACCGACGGCGAGAGTGCGTGGATCTTCATGGGATTCCCGAGCGAGGTCCAAGCGTATCGCCTTCGCACCGACGCACAGGGCGTCAGCCGGCTGGTGGGCGTCTGGCGTAATACAGCCGGACAGACCGCGGGCGAGGGCACGTCACCGGTTGTCGCCAACGGCATCGTCTTCGTCGCATTCGACGACGCGATCGTCGCCCTCGACGCGCGCACGGGAACGGAGCTGTGGAGCAGCGCGCGGCGCAGCGCCGTGCACACGATCGGAGCCGTTCATTGGCAGAGTCCGATCGTCGTCAACGGCTGGCTGTACTGCTCGGACGAGAACGGTGACTTAACCGCGTATTCGCTGCCAGCGTCCGCTCGAGTGCGGCCTTTTGTTGGGACGTCAGGGGCACCAGCGGCGGCATCGGCCGTTCCCAGCTCGCGTCGTCGCGCATCGTCGCGGTGACGTAGCGCACCGCCGGAATGAACGGCGCCCCGCCCAGGGCCGCGCGGCGGCGCGTCAATTCGTCCTCGAGCCTTTCATCGCCGGCTAAAAAGACCTCGTGCGCCAGATGCGGCCAGAGCGCGACGCTTCCCGAGATGCAGCCCGTGACGCCGCGTCGTTTGGCGCCCAGCAGATCGATTTCCGAGCCGACGAGTAGCTTAAAGTCCGGATGACGCCCGTGCAGCTCGGATTGCAGGTGCGGATCGTTCGAGCTCTCCTTCATCCCGACGATGACACCCGGAAACGCCACGAGCAGACGGTCGACCAAATCGGGATGGAACGTGATGCCGCTCATGCGTGGAAAGTTATAGAGCAGCACGCCGCGGGGCGGCGGTGCGGTGCGCGCGAAGAGCGCATCGAAAAAAGCCACGATGCCGTCGTCGCTCGCGTCGCGAAAGTAGAACGGCGGCATCACCAATGCCGCCGCGAAACCGCACTCGAAGGCATGGCGCACCAGCCGGGCGGCATCCTCGAGCGAGGCCGCGCCGCTCCCCACCATCATGCGCTCGCGCGGCAGGCCACTTCCGGCCAGCGCGCTCGTAAACGACATGCGCTGCTCGAGGCTGAACGACATCGCTTCGCCGGTCGTGCCGAGCACGTTGAGCCCGTCGATGCCGCTCGCCAACAGCTCGCGATAATAGGCGATCGCTTTGCGCGCATCGGGTTGCAGCTCGCCATCGAGCGGCGTCAGCACGGCCGACCAGATTCCAGATGGGCTCACGAACGCGACAACGCGCCCTTGATGAAGAATGCGAGATTGGCGGGACGCTCGGCCAAGCGGCGCATGAGGTAGGGAAACC
>JASHXG010000205.1 GCA_030043675.1 Vulcanimicrobiota bacterium | reverse complement strand
GACAGGCTTGCATATTCATTCACCATGTGCATAAATATACAGAAGATGTATCTGGTCGCACCAGCCCCCGCGCGTCAGGCCGGCCTCTTGGGGCGGCACTTCCTGAAGGTCAGCGACTTTTCTTCCGCCGAGCTCTCCGCCGTGCTGCGTTTGGCGCGCTTTCTCAAGGCGCGCCCGAGCGCGGAGCAGCGCGCGCTGCTGCGCGGCCGCACCGTGGCACTACTCTTCGAAAAGCCGAGTCTACGGACGCGCGTCTCGTTCGAGGTCGCTGCTGCGCAGCTCGGCAGCGAGACGCTCTTCGCGCACGGTTCGGAGTTCATGGTCGGTGCGCGCGAGAGCCCGGAGGATGCCGCACGCGTGCTCTCGCGCTACGTCGACGCGGTCGTCGTGCGCACGCACGAGCACGAGCCGCTGGAGCGCTTCGCGGCCGCGGCCACCGTCCCGGTTCTGAACGGGCTCTCGGCGCAAGCCCATCCCTGTCAGGCGCTGGCCGACGTGCTGACCGTGGCCGAGCGCTTCGGCGAGATCGCGGGGCTGCGCATCGCCTACCTGGGCGACGCGCGCAACAACGTCGCGGCGTCGCTCGCGGAAGCTGCGGTGATGCTTGGCGCCACCGTACATTTTGGCTGCCCGCCCTCACACCGCCCCTCGGAGAGTTTTCTCGAGCAGCTCACGCGTTTGGGTCGGGCGTCCGACGGCGGCGCGCGGGCGTTTTCGAATCCGGTGCGCGCGGTGCGCGGCGTCGATGCCGTCTACACCGACGTGTGGACGTCGATGGGAGAGGAGCGCTACCGCGAGCTCAACGAGGCCTTGCTGCGCCCCTACGCGGTGACCAAGGAGCTGATGGCCTATGCCGCGCCGCATGCGATCTTTCTCCATTGTCTGCCGGCGCATCGTGGCGAGGAAGTTTCCGCCGAAGTCATCGACTCGCCGCGCAGCGCCGTCTTCGACCAAGCCGAGAATCGCATGCACGCGCAAAAAGCGCTGCTCGTTTCGTTGCTCACCGAATGTAAAGGATTTCCCGTATGAAGGATCGCCGTCAACGCGCTATCTTGACGCTGGTCGCGACGCGTCCGGTGCACTCCCAAGAGGAGCTGGTCGCGCTCTTGCAACGCCAAGGCTTCGACGTCACCCAGGCGACGGTTTCGCGTGACGTGAGAGAGCTCGGACTCGCTAAAGTGCCGATCAAGCTGGATCGCGGCGACGAGATCTTCAAGTACGTCGTTCCGAGCGCGGCCGCGAACTACGCCAGCCGTCTCCATCGGTCGATGGCGGAGCTGGTGACGACGATCGACGGCAGCGCTAATCTGATCGTCATGCATACGCCGCCCGGCAGCGCGATGATGGTCGCCTCGTCGATCGACGAAGCGGCGTGGCCCGAAATTCTCGGCACGATCGGCGGGGACGACACGATCCTGGTTATCGTGCGCACGCCGGGCGAGATGCCCTACGTGATGCAGCGCTTTCTTGACTTGAAGGGCGCCGGCGCGGCATGAAGATCGTCCTCGCGTACTCGGGTGGACTCGACACGTCGGTTCTCTTGAAGCGGCTGATTCTCGAAGGCCACGAGGTCGTCGCGATGACCCTCGACCTGGGTGAGAGCGATGCGATGGCCGGCGACGGCGCGCGCGCCGCACTGGAAGCAGTGCGCGCCAAGGCGCTGGCGCTCGGCGCCTACGATGCGGTCCTCATCGATGCACGCGACCGTTTCGTCAATGAGTACGCGTTTGCGGCACTGCGCGCCAATGCGCTTTATCAAGGTGTTTATCCCCTTTCGGCGGCGCTCTCGCGTCCGCTCATTGCCGACCTGCTCGTGAAGACTGCCCACGAGTACGGCGCAACGGTCGTGGCGCACGGCTGCACGGGCAAGGGAAACGATCAAGTGCGCATGGAGGTAGCAGTGCGCGCTCTCGATCCCGAGCTCATCTGCCGTGCGCCGCTGCGCGAGAATCCGCTCTCGCGTCCGGATGCGATCGCCTTTGCCCGCGAGCACGGCGTGCCCGTCCCGCACACCACCGAGAAGCCATATTCGATCGACGCTAACCTGTGGGGCCGCTCGATCGAAGCCGGCGTCCTGGAAGATCCGTGGTGCGCGCCGCCGGAGGATGCGTTTGCCTGGACCGCCGCCGGCGCGGCTCGACCGGCTCTGCCCGAAGAGGTTGCGATCGCCTTCACTGCAGATGAGCCGGCCGCGGCCGGTGCGCGGGGCGTCGCCCTGGTGGCTGCGCTCAACGCGCTCGCGGGCAAGCACGGCGTTGGCCGCATCGATCTGATCGAGGATCGCGTCGTCGGCCTCAAGTCGCGCGAAGTCTACGAGTGCCCGGCGGCGATCGTGCTGATCGCGGCGCACCGCGCGCTCGAACGCCTGGTTCTGACGCGCGACGAGTTGCGCTTCAAGGCTTTGGCCGATCAACGTTACGCCGAGCTTATCTATGACGGCTTGTGGATGCAGCCGCTGCGCGGGGGACTCGAGGCTTTCAACGCGAGCTTCGCGCCGCGGATGTCCGGCGAAGTGCGCGTGCGCCTCCACCAAGGCAACGCGGTCGTCACCGGATCGCGTTCGCCATGCTCGCTGTACCAGCAGCGCTTGGCGACATACGGCGCAGGGGATGCCTTCGATCACGGCGCGGCGGCCGGTTTCATCGCACTGCACGGCCTCCCGCTCGAAGCCTGCGCGCGCGCTGCGGGCGAGCGCGTTTCGGCATAGGTGGCTCCCTAGGTGCCGGCCTTGCAGTGGGGCGGACGCTTTACCCGCGTGCCGGATGGTGAGCTCTTGGCGTTCGGCTCTTCGCTCGAAGAAGACCTCGTGCTCGCGCCGTTCGACGTGGCGTGTTCGTTCGCGCACGTCGAGACGCTGCTGGGCGGCGGCATCATCACCAGCGCCGAAGCGACGGCACTGAGCGCCGCGCTGCGCCTGGTCGATGACGAGATTGCGAGCGGGACATTCGCCGTATACGCGCGCGAGCGCTGCGCCGAAGACGTTCACGGAGCGATCGACGCGCGCGTCCGGGAGCTGGCCGGCGCCGCCGGTCAGAGCCTCCACGCCGGGCGCAGTCGCAACGACCAGGTTGCGACCACGCTGCTGCTCTACGTGCGCGATCGCGCGCTGCGCGGCGAGCTACGCTCCCGCGACATCGCAGCGACGCTCGTTGCGCGGGCGCGCGAGGAGCTCGACGCTGGAACGTTGTTGGCGGGCTGCACGCATCGGCAGCCTGCGCAGCCGGTCCTGCTGGCGTTCGTGCTCGCGGCGTGGAGCGAGCCGTTCCTGCGCTCGATGCACCGGTTCGCGGCGGTGGCGCAAACGGCGTCAGCTGCGTGCCCGCTGGGGAGTGGAGCCCTCGCCGGCTCGACGCTGCCGCTCGATCGCGAACGCGGGGCGCGGGTTCTCGGCTTCACCGGCCCGTCGCGCAACGCGTTGGATGCAATCGGAAGCCGCGATGCGGCGCTCGATCTCGCGCACGGCAGCGTGCGCGTCCTCATCGACGCGTCGCGCATCGCCGAAGAGCTGATCGCGTGGTCCACGCCGGCCTATGGCTACGTTTGCCTCGACGATGGCGCCGCGACCGGATCGAGCCTCATGCCACAGAAACGCAATCCGGATCCGTTGGAGCTGGTACGCGCACATGCTGCCAAATTGCTTGGCGGCTACACGGGGGCGATGGCGACGCTCTGTGGCCTCGCCCCCTCGTACCAGCGCGATCTGCAGGAGACGAAGGCGCAGGTCATCGCGATTGTCGAAGATGCGCTGGCAACGCTCGATGCCTTTGCCCGGACGCTGCAGGGCATCGCGTTCGTTCCCGAACGTATGGAGCAAGGCGCGCTCGAAGGGTACACGATCGCTACCGACGTCGCCGATGCGCTGATCGCCGCCGGAACGTCGGCGCGAGCCGCTCACGCGATGGTCGGCGCGGCGGTGGCGCGCGCCGAACGCGAGCGTCGCGCCTTGGACGAAGGCGACCTAGCGTCGCTGGCCGACCAGGCCGGCACCGGTGAGATTCGTGCGCCGCTCGATGCGCGCGCGTCGGTCCTCGCGAAACGCACGCGCGGTTCGACTGCCCCGGACGACGTGCGCGAGCAGATCGTCTCACTCGAATCGGAGCTCGCATCGGCACCCGAGGCGCCGGCGTGACGCGCGTACACGTGCTCGGCGCGAGCGGATATGCGGCCGGCGAAGCGATTCGGTTGCTGCACGCGCATCCGTTGCTCGAGATCGGCGTGCTGGAGAGCCGAACGCATGCCGGCGAGTTGCTTGCGGATCACTTTCCGCTCTTGCGTACGACCGATTACCGGTTTGCGCTACCGGGGAGCGTCGTCGAATCGGCACGCGCCGGCGATGTCGTGATGGCGGCCGGCGCGGCGGGCCAGGCGCGCGACCTGGTGCCCGCGCTCGTCGCCGGCGGCGTGCGAGTGATCGATCTCTCCGCCGACTTCCGCTTGGACGGCGCCGCGGCTTACGGACTTACCGAGTGGTATCGCGCCACGATTGCCGCCGCGCCGCTGGTGGCTAACCCCGGCTGCTATCCCACCGCGACGCTGCTGGCGTTGCTGCCGCTCATCGGGGTCGCCGACCCGGTGCACGTCGCCGTCGACGCCAAGAGCGCGATCAGCGGTGCGGGGCGAAAGCCCAGCGTCGCAGCGCTTTTCGCCGAGGTGAGCGGCGAGGTTCGCGCGTACGGCTTGCAAGGGCACCGTCATCAACCGGAGATCGAACGGTACCTGCGTCGAGCCGGCGCGCGGACGGCCCTGACGTTCACGCCGCACGTCGTGCCGTTGGCGCGCGGAATGCTCGTCGACGTCTACGCATTCTTCGATTACGAGCTCGACGCCGGCGAAGTCGATGCCGCCTATGCGCGCGCCTACGACGCAAGCAGCTTCGTGCGCGTGCTCGCGCGCGAGCGGACGCCGAGCGTGGCCGCCGTCTGCGGCACCAACGATGCCGAGTTACGGATCGACACCGACGGCCGCGTCGTGCGCGCGATCTGCGCGATCGACAATCTCGGCAAGGGTGCAGCCGGGCAGGCCGTCCAGAATCTCAACGTTATGCTAGGCTACTCCGAGGAGACTGGATTCCATGCTCGCGCCGTCGTCGCTTGAACGCTTGATCGAGCTGCGCGGCGGATTGGGTGCCGTTCCCGGCGTCCGTCTGGCCGGCGTGCATGCCGGGATCAAACCGCGCAAGCGCGATCTGGCGTTGATTGCGTTCGAGGGACCGCGCATCTGCGCGGCGGTGATCACGACCAACGAGATCAAGGCGGCGCCGCTGGTGGTGAGTGCGGAGCATCTAGCCGCCTCGGAGACGATGCGCGCGCTGGTCTGCAACTCCGGCTGCGCGAACGCCTGCACCGGCGAGCGCGGCGAACGCGACGCGCGCGCCACCGCGCGCCAAACGGCCGCGCTGCTGCAGGTCGCGGCGGGTGAAGTGATCGTCGCATCGACGGGTGTGATCGGCGTGCCGTTGCCGATGGATCGCGTGCAGCGTGGGGTCGAGCGCGCGGTCGCGCAACTCGACGAGGGCACCAAGGCGGCGTTCGACGCCGCCGAGGCGATCATGACGACCGATCGTGTTCCCAAGCTTGCGGCATACGCGTTCTATCATGAGGAGCGAAAGTACGTCGTCGGCGGGATCGCTAAAGGCTCGGGGATGATCGCCCCGTCGATGGCGACGATGCTCGCCTTCCTCGCAACCGATTTTCCCGTGTCGCGGGCGGTGCTGGCGCGGCTGCTTGCCGACGGCAGCGACGAGAGCTTCAACATGATTTCGGTCGACGGCGATATGTCGACCAACGATGCCGTTTATGCGTTCGCCCCGCCGGCCTGCGATCCGTGCGACGTGCCTCCCGTCTGCGAGCAGGCGTTTCGAAGCGTCTGCCTCGACCTGGCGCGCGCGATGGTTGCCGACGGAGAAGGTGCGTCCAAGACCCTCGAGGTGCGGGTGAGCCAAGCACTCGACGTCGGACAGGCACGTATCGTTGCGCGGGCGATCGTCAACAGCAGCCTGGTGAAGACGGCGCTGTATGGCGAGGATCCGAACTGGGGGCGCATCATCGCGGCCGCGGGCGCGGCGCGTGCCAAGATCGATCCGCAACGTTGGTCGCTCGACGTCAATGGCAAGCCATGGGTCGGCGCCGGCGCGGTCGAGTTGCTCTCGGAGGCCGAAGCGCATCGCGAGCTCGAACCGTCCACGGTTTTCGTCGAACTGCGCCTTGGCCTCGGCAACGCTGAAGCGACGGCTTGGGGCTGCGATCTCTCGCGCGATTATGTACGCATCAACGCGAACTACCGCACGTGACGGCGCGCGAAGAGGCGCTCCTGCCCACCTACAATCGCGCGCCGATTACGATCGT
>JASHXG010000023.1 GCA_030043675.1 Vulcanimicrobiota bacterium | reverse complement strand
GCGGCAAGATGGAAGGCTTGATGCTCTCGGGCATGTCGGCGATGAGCATCGGTCCGGACAGCAATCAGATCCTCCAGGCGCTCTCGAATTTGAAGTGGCTGGTCGTGATGGATCCCTTCCCGACCACCAGTTCGGAGTTCTGGCACGCGCCGGGGGCCAATCCGGCTGCGATACAGACCGAAGTCTTCATGCTGCCGGCCACGCACTGGATCGAGAAGGACGGCTCGTTCGTCAACAGCGGGCGCTGGATGCAGTGGAAAGATCAGGTGCTGCAGCCGCAAGGCCAGTCGATGCACGATCACTGGATCATCGCCGAGCTGCACGCGCGCGTGAAGCAGCTCTACGTGTCGCATGGCGGCGCATACCCGGGACCGATTCTCGACCTGGCCATGGAGTATCGCAATCCGGTCAAGCCGACGCTCGATGAGATTGCGCAAGAGGTCAACGGCAAGGATCTGAAGACGGGCGAGCGCCTCGCAACCTTTGCGAAGCTGACCGACGACGGCAGCACCAGCTCGGGGGATTGGATTTACGCGGGAAGCTATCCGCCGAAGGGCAACATGGCCAAGCGGCGCAACGGCGTGCAAGACCCGAAGAAAAACGATCCAACCGGCATGGGTTTCTATCCCGAGTGGTCGTGGAGTTGGCCGCTCAATCGCCGGGTGCTCTACAATCGCGCCTCGGCCGACCTCGACGGCAAAGCGTGGGATCCGAAGCGTCCGGGCATCGTGTGGAACGGGAGCAAGTGGGTCGGCGATGTGCCGGATTATCCGCCCACGATGAGCCCACACGATCCTAAGGCGTGGCTGCCGTTCATTATGACCGGCGAGGGCGTCGGACGCATATGGGCCGCTGCGCTCCTCGTCGACGGGCCGTTCCCCGAACATTACGAGCCGACCGAATCGCCGGTCCGCAACGCTCTGCATCCCGCGATCTCCACCTCGCCGGTGATTTTCTACTACGACAAGGCGGCCGGCCGGCTGAACCGCTTCGGCACGCCCGATGAGTTTCCGATCGTCGCGACGACGTACCGCCTGACCGAGCACGAGCACTACGTGACGCAATGGGTGCCGCATCTGGTGCAGCTGCAACCCGAGGCCTTTGTCGAGCTGCCGCCCGGGCTGGCGGCCGAGCGCGGCATCGCCAACGGCGATTACGTAAACGTGCGATCGAAGCGCGGGATGATGCACTGCCGCGCGCTGGTGAGCAAACGGTTCGGGCAAGTAGATCTCGGCGGGACAAAGGTCTGGCAGATCGGCATCCCGATTCACTGGGGCTACGTCGGGCTCGCGGCCGAGCAATACGGCTCGAAGTCGGACCACTGGCTCGCCAACGTGCTCACGCCGTTCGTCGGCGACGCGAACGCGCGCACGCCGGAGACCAAAGCCTTCCTCGTGCAGGTCGAAAAGGCGTGACCGCCACCCTCTGGGCCGGCGCTTCGTACGCGCAGCGCATCCGTCGCGCGCAGGAGCTCGCGCAACGCTGGACGTTCGCCGCGGAAGTCCTGGGAGTCTATGCTGCATTGCTCGAGGTGCAAGAGGCGGCCCACACGCGAGCGCGCAGCGAAATGCCGGCACCCGAGGAAGCGGCCGCGTACGCTGCGCGAAACGTCCTGCCGCGGATCGTTGAAATCGCCGCGGCAAAGGGACCGCCGTTGCTGCAGCAAGGGGTGCTGGAGCGGTTCGATTCGATCGATCTCGAGGGGACCTGCCGCGCCTGGTTGCGCGGCGAGGAGCTTGACGGCTTCGATCGTTTTCTCGCGCGCGCCGCGACCGCGCCGGTATTGGAAGCGCTCGGCGCTCGAGCGAACGAAGCCTGCGCCGGCACTCGCGACGATCGCCATTGCCCGGTTTGCGGCGGTTTGCCCCAGCTCGCGTACTTCGCGGCGTCGGATGACGATCTGGTCACGCCGCACCGTTACCTGGAATGCTCGCGCTGCTCGGGGACTTGGGCCTTCGCGCGCATGACCTGCGCTTCGTGCGGCGAGATCGAGACAAAGCGCCTGCTCTGCTTTAGCGAGCGCGGCACCCTCGAAGGCGAGATGACCGGGCGCACGATCCGTAAAGCCGACCTCGATGCCGTGCCCGACGAATCGCTGCGCGCGGCCAGTGCGCCGCAGTTCCCGCACGTCCGCATCGATGGGTGTTTGAGCTGTTCCCGATACCTGCTCACGATCGACGCCGGACGCGATCGTCGCGCGGTACCGGTCGTTGACGAACTCGCCGCGATACCCTTGTCTCTCTATGCGCAAGAGCGCGGCCTGCGTAAGGTCGTTGCGAATCAGATGGGGTTTTGACTATGGCAGACCAAGTTGGCTTCTTTACCGATACGAGCGTCTGCATTGGCTGCAAGGCGTGCGAGGTCGCGTGCAAGGAATGGAATGGTCTGGCCGGCGATCCGCCTGAGTTTCGCGACTCCTTCGATAACACCGGTCAGCTCGACGCCGAGAACTGGCGGCACGTCAAGTTCATCGATCTGGTACCGGATGCGCCGTCGACGACGGGAAACGGCGCGGCGTGGCTCTTGATGTCGGACATCTGCAAGCACTGCGAGCACGCCAGCTGCATGGAGGTCTGCCCGACCAACGCGATCATCAAGACCGAGTTCGATACCGTCTTCATCCAACCCGACGTATGCAACGGCTGCCGCAACTGCATCTCGGCCTGTCCGTACGCCGCAATCGGCTTCAGTAAGGACACCGGCGTCGTGCATAAGTGCACCTTCTGCTACGATCGGCTGCAAAACGACCTCACGCCGGCGTGCGCGAAGGCTTGCCCGACGCAATCGATTCAGTTCGGCAAGCTCGACGATCTGCGGACGAGGGCCGATGCGCGCGTCGCCGCGCTCCAGGCGCAAGGGTATTCGCAAGCGCAGCTCTATGGGCGCGACGATAAGATCTACGGCGGGCTGCACGCCTTCTTTCTCTTGATGGCAAAGCCCGAGGTCTACAACTTGCCCAACGAGCAGAACGCGGGCCTGCCCCGGCGCAACAATCGCGGCGGATATCTGGGAGCCCTTTTTGCTGCTGCCATCGGCGTGATCGCGGGGGCGGTCGCGTTGCGACGCGGGGCGCAGGATTTGCCCAGCGATGGTGCCGGCAGCGAAACGGAGAAGAAGTGATGGCCCAGCATTTCGTTCACCCGCCGAACTGGACGTGGTACATCGTTTCCTACTTCTTCCTGGCCGGTCTGGCCGGCGGGTCCTACGTCCTGGCGACGATTCTGCGCCTGTGGGGCTCGCCGCGCGACGAAGCCGTGATACGCCTCGGCTATCTCGTGCCGCTTCCGCTCTGCGTGCTCTGCGCGATCTTCCTGACGATCGATCTGGGCAGGCCGCTGGCGTTTTGGCACATGCTCATCAACACGACGCCGGGTAACGGCGGTCTAAACTTCAAGTATTGGTCGCCGATGTCGGTCGGCGTCTGGGCGCTCTCGATCTTCGGCCTTTTTTCGCTGCTGGCGTTTTTCGAAGGGCTGGGACGGCTGCGTCCCATGCCGAGCGTGGTCACGATCGTTGGATCGTTCTTTGGACTCTTTTTGGCCGGCTACACCGGCGTGCTGTTGAGCGTCTCCAATCAACCGCTTTGGAGCGACACCTACGCGCTCGGCGGACTCTTTCTCGCGTCGGGATTGAGCGGATCGGCGGCGCTGTTGGCCTGGTTCGGCCACTACGTTAACGGAGATCCGTCGACCGAAGCGCGCTTGGGCGCGGCCGATGGGTACTTCGCAATCCTCGAGCTGCTCTTCATCCTCGCCTTCTTCGTCACGGTCGCAATGGCCGGAACGATCGGGCGGACGCTCTCGGGAATCTGGGTCGTGCTTTGGATCCTCGTCTTGGTGAGCCTCATC
>JASHXG010000204.1 GCA_030043675.1 Vulcanimicrobiota bacterium | reverse complement strand
CTGGTCGCGCCGCCCGGCTTCGAGAAAGAGCTGCCGAACAAGAACAACCAAGCTCAGACCCAACAGACGCACAACGACATTACCGTCGACGTTAATAATAAGGGCGTGATTTTCGTCGACGGGGAGAAAACCGACGAGGTAGGCATCTACCGCGTCATGTACGATGTTTCGAAAAGGAAACCGCACCACCACGTGTCCATCATCGCCGATGCAAAGGCGCCGTACGGGGTCATCATTCGAATTCTCGACGCGGCTAAGCAGGTGGGGCTCGAAGACGTCGGTTTCGTAACGTCGTGATGATTTTGCCGCGGCATGGCGGCAGAGTGCTGGACGTGCTGCGGCGCGCCGAAGCGGTGCGCGAGGCGCGGCGCACACGCAAGGGAGGTTAACAAGTGGCCGTTTCCACAGGTGGAGGCGAAGATGAGGTAATGTCGACGATCAACATCACGCCGTTCACCGACGTGTTGTTGGTTCTCCTCATTATCTTCATCATTTTGGCTTCGGTAACCAAAGAGCCGAAGCTGCCCGACGCCTATAACAAAGAGAGGGTGCAACCCTCGCAGATCGTCGTCATCGTCGACGAGAACGATCACATTCAGATCGGCTCGAACCAGGTCACCATCGGTGAAGCGAAAGCGGCCTTCCAGCAGCTTCAGGATGCCACGGACCACAAATTCAAAAGCGTGATCATCAAGGCGAACCCCAAGTCCAGCTACGGCGTCATTCTGCAAATCATGGACGCCGCCAAGTCGGTCGATCTCACCGACTTCGGTCTAGCCAACCACGTCCAAGGCACGCCCGAGGGCAGCATCGCGCCCGAGGACGAGCCCGAGGGAAGCAGCCACTAGTCGATGGCTAAACGCGATTCGGGATACATCACGACCGGCGAGCGCGTCCGCAGCTTCCTCGGCTGGGCGTTCGTCATCTCTCTCGTCGCGCATCTGGCGTTCGGCTCGATCTTTCCGAACGTCTTGCAGCATCACGAGTCGGATAAAGTCGAGACGGTGACGATGGCAAAGAGAACCCGGGTAAAGGTCCATACACCGCCGCCGCCGACGCCGACCCCGCCGCCGACGCCGACTCCGCCGCCGGAGAAGACGCCGCCGCCCAAGCAAGTGGTGCATCACGTGCAGCCGCAGCTGAAGCTCCACGTGGTTCATCAGACCAGTAACAATAAGAGCACTTCGCAGAGCGAAACCAGCTACTCGGAGCCCAAGACCGGCACCGAGGAAGGCGCGCCACAGGGGCAGGGCACCGGCCCGCCGGCGCCGGCCGGAACGCCGGGGACCCCGAAACCGGCGTGCGCCAATCCGAACGTCGAAGCGACCGTAACCAACCCAGTGCAGCCGGACTATCCCGACTCGGCGCGCGACCTCGGCCTGGGCGCCGTCACGGTCGAGGTCGAGGTGACGGTGGGACCGACCGGAAATCTGCTCGACGCCAAGATCTACAAGAGCTCGAGCAATATGGCGATCGATCAAGCCGCACTGCGAGCGGCGCGCCAGTCGACGTATTCGCCGAAGCTGGTGGACTGTTCGCCGACGCAGGGGAACTATCTGTTCCGCGCCGATTTCCAGCCCGATTAGCGCAGTACCGCACTAAGGGTCGCCATGCACGATGAGACGCGCACGACGCCTGCTATTCATCGCGTTTGCGCTCTCGCTGCTGGTTCATCTTCTGATCGCGCTGATCGTCCGTCCGGCGGCGCCTAGCCGGCAGAATCAAACCGAGGTCGTTTCGATCCAGCACCGGCGCATGGTGATCGCGCTGACCAAAAAGACGCCGGCCCCGCCCTCGCCCACGCCGCGGCCGATCCGCACCTCCGCGCCGGCTCCCGCGCCGCCGCGGGAGAAGGCTCCGGTCGCGGTCGCTCGCGGGCCCGGCGGTGGAGGCCGAGGCCTTGCTACGGCCGCTCCCGCGACGCCCACGCCGGCGCCGGTCCCTACACCCTCGCCGGCCGGGTGCGCCCACCCGGACGCCGCCGCGGCCGTTTTAGCCACACCTTCGCCGCCCGACATCGCTCCCGACGCGCGCATCTCGGGCACCAGCGGGACGGCGCTGGTGAAGGTGCAGCTTGACCCGTCGGGTGGGGTGACCGACACCAGCGTCACCCAGACGAGCGGGAACTCATCGCTGGATCTGGTCGCCGTCGCGATGGCTCGCGACGCCCGCTACACGCCCGCGCTTCACGATTGCAAACCGATCGCCGGTATTTACACCTTTAGCGTCAAATTCGTGGCCTGGTAATGACCTTCGCGCAAGCGTTCGTGCTCGCGCTCCTTCAGGGCGTCAGCGAGCTCTTCCCCGTTTCCAGCCTGGGCCATACGATTCTGGTTCCGGCGGTGCTCCAGTGGCACAACGTCGACCGTTCCGCGCCCTCGTTTCTGGCTTTCGTGGTGGTGCTTCATTTCGGAACCGCGCTGGCGCTGATTATCTTCTACCGCCGGCAGTGGTGGGCGATCGCGCGCGCGTTGGCGGCCAGCATCATGCGCGGGCGGCTGGGCAACGATCGGGACGAGCGGGTCGGGTGGCTGCTCGTGGTCGGGACGATTCCGGTCGGCATCCTGGGAGTGATCTTGGAAGCGCCGGTACGACGGCTGTTCGGGTCGCCGGCGCCGGCCGCGCTCTTTTTGGTGTTAAATGGACTCCTGATGTTTGCCGGTGAAGCGTTGCGCCGAAGACAGCATGTCCTGCGCCCGACGGGTTACGCGCCCATCGAACGATTGACGTACGGGCAGAGCCTTTTCATCGGCTTCGCGCAGTCGCTGGCGCTCTTGCCGGGCATCTCGCGCTCGGGCGTTTCGATGGTCGCCGGGCTGCTCTGCGACCTCGACCACGAGCACGCGGCGCGCTTCTCCTTCCTGCTCGCCACGCCCGTCATTTTCGCGGCCGCGCTCTTGGAGACACCGAAGCTCTTCGCGCCGGCCGCGCATCTTGTGCTGGTGCAGGCGATCTGCGGCGGAATTGCGGCGGGTGTCGCAGCATATCTCTCGGTCGCCTTCTTGACGCGGTACTTTCGCTCGAACGACCTGCGCCCGTTCGGTTGGTACTGCGTCATCGCCGGAACGGTCTGCTTCATTTTGGCTCGCACGGGAGTAATCACATGGGGGTTATCGCCATCGCTCTTGCCGTCATCTTCTTCATCGTCGGTATTCTCTACGGCATGGGCAAGATCAACGTTTTCACAGAATCGGGCACCGGTCACGAGCACCACGTAACACATCTCGTCGTCGCGTGGGTGTTGGCCCTCCTCTGTCTGATTTGGGCTCGCTTTCAGAGCGCACCGTCGCGGTGAAGCTCTCCCATGTCGCCGCGAGCGGGAGCATCTCGATGGTCGACGTGTCGGGCAAGCGCTCCTCGACGCGCACCGCGCGGGCCGAAGCCGTGGTTCGCATGAACCGCGATGCGCGTTCGGCGTTGCAGTCGGCGACGCTATCGAAGGGCGATGCGTTCGTTGCCGCGCAGCTTGCGGGGATCATGGCCGCGAAGCAGACCTCCTCGCTGATCCCGCTGACGCATCCGCTGCCGCTGGCCGCCGTCGACGTGCGTTTCGACTGGCGGGACGATGGCGCGCTGCGCATTGAGGCGCAAGCGCGCACGGCCGCGCAGACCGGCGTTGAAATGGAAGCGATGGTGGCGGCGTCAATTGCCGCGCTCACCGTCTACGACATGACCAAGGCGCTCGATAAGTCGATCACGATCGAATCCGTGCGGCTGCTCTCGAAGAGCGGCGGCAAGAGCGGAGCCTGGGAGCGAAAGCGGTGAGCTTTAGAGCGGCCCTGATCGTCCTCTCCGACCGAGCGGCCTCGGGGGAGCGGGCCGACACCTGCATCCC
>JASHXG010000022.1 GCA_030043675.1 Vulcanimicrobiota bacterium | reverse complement strand
GCGCGGAGCTTGGCCATTTGCGCGATCGTCGACCGGGTATCGTTGTCGTCGTTCTTCTCGGTACGCGTCCAGGAGTTCTCGAAGAGCTCTTGCCGCGTGCCGCGGTTTTGCAATAGCGTGAGCGCCGGTTGTTGCGTCGTATTTTGCAACGCTATCAGGTAGCCGCCGGGATCGCCCTTGGCGCTTGCCGCCTGCTCGGCCGCCGCGATCGCGCTATCGCTGAGGCCCGCGAGACGGCTCTTGTCCTTGACGACCAGTGCAGCCGCAGCCGTGCCGGCAAGCAACTTGCGTTCGAAGGCGACCTGCAGCGTGGCCAGCTGCCGATTGATCTGCCGCAACTGGGCCTGCTTTTCCGGCGCGAGATCCGCGCCCGCATGCACGAAGCGCCGGTAGTACGTTATCACGAGGTGGCGCGACTCGGGATCGAGCGTAAGATGGTCCAGATCTTTGTAAATCGCGTCCACCCGAGCGAAGAGTTTCGGATTGAGGTAAATCGCGTCCTCATGCGCGGCCAACTCCGGGGCGACGATTTCGCGCACGCGCAGCAGCTGCGGATTACTGTTCGTCGCGACCTCAACCCCGAACGCGCCGGTCGCGCGATCGAGCAGTCGTCCGGACTTCTCCATCGCAACAAAGGTGTTGTCGAAGGTTGGCGGCTCGGGATTGTCGGCGATGGCGTTGATCTCTTCGAGTTGCTCCGCCATTCCGGCTTCGATTGCCGGTTGATAATCGCTATCGCTGATGCGATCGAACGGTAGCGCGCCGAAAGGCAACGTGCTCGGCTGCATCAGCGGATTTTCGGGTGCGCTGGTCACGGGGCCGGCCGTCACTGCGGCGAGGGCAATAACTGCGGGGATTGCAAGAAGGCGCATGCGCCGGGGATTCGCCGCCCGGCTGGAGCGCGCCCTCGCGTTAGCATCGGCTTGAAGTCCAAGCGTTCGGCAGGACCAGAACGCCGCCAACCGTAAAGCGGCCAATCGATTAAGGAGTATCGAGGCCTGATGGATTTGCGCATCTTTGCTGTAGTCGGCGTACTGTCAGCGCTCCTTACCGGGAGCGCCGTTTCTGCGGCAACGGCGACTCCATCACCTTCCCCGAGCGCGAGCGCCGCTGCTGAGGGTGCAAGCGCCGACCCCGCCACCAGAGCAAGAGAATGGCTGCATCGGATGCAGACCGGCGATATCGACCGCTCGCAATTAACCGCCACGATGAATGCCGATTTGACTCCGGACGCGATCAAGCAAATCAGCCAAAAATTCGGCGCCCTCGGAGATCCGCTAAGCTTTACGCCGTTGGGTCAGGAGTCGGTCGCTGATGACGAGACCGCGTACGTCTTTCGCGTGGTATTTAAAACGACGACGCTCAACGAGGTGTTCGTCCTGGATAAGGATGGCAAGATTGCGGGGATACAGTTCCCGCCTGCGCAGTAACGCTCTACACGCGCTTGTGGCAGCCTTCACTGCCGTGATGCTCTCTGCCGTCGTCGCTCGTGCGAACGAGAATCAACGGGATAACGTCAAGACCGTCGTCGCTGCCGCGGTCGCACCCGTGATGGCCAAATACCAGATTCCCGGCATGGCCGTCGGCCTCACGGCGGCGGGGAAAACGTACGTACTGGATTATGGCGTGGCATCGCTGGAGACCCGAAAGCCCGTCACGCGCGACACGCTCTTCGAAATCGGATCGGTCACGAAGACGTTCACGGCGACGTTGGCTTCGTACGCGGCGGTTACCGGCAAGCTCGCGCTCTCCGAGCGGGTGGGCCGATACGTTTCCTCCTTGCGCGGGAGCAAATTCGGCAACGCTAGCCTGCTGAGTCTGGGCACGCACACGCCCGGCGGCCTTCCGTTGCAGGTCCCCAACGGCATCGAAAACGACGGTCAACTGATCGCGTATCTAAAGCGCTGGACGCCTACCTGCGCGCCGGGCAGCTGCAGAACTTATTCGAACGTCGGCATCGGAATGCTCGGGTCCGTAACGGCGAAGAGCATGGATCAGGACTTTGTCTCGTTGATGGAGGACCGCCTGTTCCCGTTGCTCGGCTTGAAGAACACGTACATCAACGTCCCCGCAGCCAGAATGGCGGATTACGCGCAGGGCTACACGAGCGACGGCGCGCCGATACGAATGAAGGCCGGAGTTCTCTGGGCGGAGGCGTACGGCGTCAGGACCACCGCCGCCGACGCGATCCGTTTCGTGGAAGCAAACATGGAGATGATCGCACTGGACGGAACGCTCCGGCGCGCGATTACGGAGACGCATACCGGCTACTTCCAAGCCGGCGTCATGACCCAGGATTTGATATGGGAGCAGTATCCGTATCCCGTCAGCCTGCAAGCGCTGCTGCAAGGAAACGGTCCGGCCATGCTCTTCACGGCGACGCCGGTTAGCCGGATCGTGCCGCCCGAAACACCGGGGAGCGACGTCTGGATCAACAAGACCGGATCGACGAATGGCTTTTCAACCTACGTCGCGTTCGTTCCCCAAGAGCGCCTGGGAATCGTCATTCTCGCCAACAAGAGCTATCCGATCTCCGAGCGGGTGAGACTGGCGTACCGGATACTGACGCAGCTCGGCGATGGTGCCGGCGGCTACTCCTCGCCGTCGAATCGGTCGAGGTTCTCCGAGCGCAGGTAGCGGCGCTCGGGAATCGGCACCCCCCATTTCCCGCTGTCGGGATAGTAGTGCGCTTCGCCGATCGGATTGTCGGCGACGACGTAGACGACCAGGTCCTCGGAGCCGTCATTGACGAGTTGGTGCGGCTCGTTCGGCTTGAAGATGAACGCATCGCCCGCGACAATCGGCGTCGTGCCTTCTTGATGGCGCACCCTTCCCGTGCCCGAGATGACGTGGTAGAACTCCCATTGCGCGCTGTGAGAGTGGTAGAGATAGGGCGCCTTGCCGGGAGCGATCCGCAAGATCTCAACGTCGAAAGGATGCCGGGCGACTAAATCCGTCGAACGCGGATCGCGGCCGAGCGCCTCGGAAACCTCCTTGCCAAACCCTCCAAACTTGCCCTTAGGCGAAACCCACGCGATCTCTTCGATCTGGTTCGTGTTGACTTTTTTCATGGACTCCTCAGCCGCCGGCCATCGCGCCGACCACCAGGAACGGCTCTGCACCCGTAGCAACGGCCGGCGGAAGCGGCGCGTCGGGCAGCTCGTGCGATAGATCGGTCTCGCAGGCAAAGAATCGTACGAACGGCCGGCGTCGTCCGCTGGCGCGGTCGCGAATGGTTCCGCGTAGCACCGGATAGCGAGCCTCGAGCGCGTCCAGCAGCGCTCGTTGCGTGACGTCGCCATCGAGCTTGAGCAGCACCGCGCCCTCGACGTGCGCCAGCGTGCGCAGATGGCCGGGAAGCTCGACGCGGATCACGGCAGCGTCTGCACCTCGACCGAGAGGACGGCCGGAAGATCGCGCACGATCGCGGTCCAGTTGTCGCCCGCGTCGGACGACGCGTAGACCTGTCCGCCGGTCGTGCCGAAATAGATGCCGCACGAATCGAGCGAGTCGACCGCCATGGCATCGCGCAGCACGTTGACGTAGCAGTTGCGCTGCGGCAAACCGTTGGTCAGCGGCTCCCATTCGTCGCCGCCGGTGCGGCTGCGAAAGACGCGAAGGCTCCCGTCGAGCGGGAAATGCTCCGAGTCGCTCTTGATCGGAACGACGTAGACCGTGTCGGGCTCGTGCGCGTGAACGTCGATGGGAAAGCCGAAATCGGTCGGAAGATTCCCGCTGATCTCGCGCCACGATTCGCCGGCGTCATCGCTGCGCATGACGTCCCAGTGCTTCTGCATGAACAGCACGTCCGGGCGGTCGCGATGCATCGCAATCCGATGAACGCAGTGACCGACCTCGGCGGTCGGATTGGGCACACCCGCGGACTTCAGTCCCCGGTTGATCGGCCGCCAGGTGGCGCCCGCATCGTCGCTGCGAAACGCGCCTGCGGCCGAGATCGCGGCGAAGATGCGTTGCGGACTGCGCGGATCGATCAGGATCGTGTGCAGGCACATGCCGCCCGCCCCAGGTTGCCACGAGGCTCCCGTGTCGTGCGAGCGCAGCCCGGAGAGTTCGCGCCAGCTTTTGCCGCCGTCGGTCGAGGCGAAGATCGCGGCATCCTCGACACCGGCGTAGACGTGGTCGGGATCGGTGAGCGAAGGCTCGAGATGCCAAACGCGCGCGAACTCCCATGGGTGCGGCGTGCCATCGTACCATTGATGCGTCCCGGGTACGCCGTCGTATGCAAAATCATTGCCGACCGGCTCCCACGTCGCGCCGCCGTCCTCCGAGCGTTGGATCAGCTGTCCAAACCAGCCGCTCGACTGCGAGGCGTAGATGCGATCGGGATTCGCCGGGGATCCTTTAACGTGGTAGATCTCCCAACCGGCGAAGTGCGGGCCGCTGACGTCCCAGCGGTCGCGCTTTCCATCGGCGCTGAGGATGAACGCGCCTTTGCGCGTGCCGACCAAGACCCGCACCTTGCTCATCGGCGCGGGCAATGGTTCGATTGCGCTGCAACCGGCGGAGAGCCGGCACCCGTTTGCGGGATCGCGGCGAAGAGTGCCGCCGCAAAGGCCGTCAGGAGAAGTCGACTTGCGATGGACATGGCCCTGGATAGCTGCGACATCGTCACCACGGCTCCTTGGCGCCTGTCGCCCGTCGGCATGGGTATGAGGCAACGATGATGGCAGACCGATGGACCGTACCCGGAAGCGACCGGCCCTCGTTACCGGGAGCGCGCGTGCTCGGCGACGCGCCGGCCGATGCGCCGATCACCGTCACGCTGTGGCTGCGCTCGAAGAGCTCCGATCCACCCGCGCCGGGGGCGATCTCGCGCCAAGCCTATGCCGATCGCTACGGCGCCGACGCCACGGATTTGCAGAAGGTCGAGGCCTTTGCGCACCAGCACGGGCTAACCGTGGTCGAGAGCAGCGCGGCCCGGCGCAGCGTCGTGTTGCGGGGGACGACCGCGCAGATGAATGCCGCCTTCGGCGTCGCTTTGAAACGCTACCAAGCCGGCCCGACGACCTACCGCGGCCACGACGGTTCGATTAGCGTGCCGGCGGAGCTCTCGGGCGTCGTGCAAGCGGTGCTCGGCCTCGACGACCGGCCCCAAGCGTCGCCGCACGCGCGTCTGGCCGCAGCGCCCGAGACCTCGTTCACGCCGCTCCAAGTCGCGAGCCTCTACGATTTCCCGTCGGGCGTCAACGGAAGCGGCGAGTGCATCGGTGTCATCGAGCTTGGCGGCGGCTTCACACAAGCCGACTTTGCAGCCTATCTGACGCAGCTCGGAGTCAGCGCGCAAACGGTCACCATCGTCTTGGTCGACGGCGCGACGAGTTCGCCCGGCAACGAGGACGCGGACATCGAGGTGATGCTCGACGCCGAGATCGCCGGCGCCGTCGCGCCCGGCGCCAAGCTCGTGCTCTATTTCGCGCCGAACACCGATCAGGGTTTTCTCGACGCGGTCACGACGGCCGTGCACGACCAAAGCAATAATCCCTCGGTGATTTCGATTAGCTGGGGCGGCCCGGAGTCGAGTTGGTCGCAGCAGGCCCGCAATGCGCTCGACCAAGCGATCCAAGGCGCGTCGACGATTGCGGTTTCGGTCTGCGTCGCGTCGGGCGACGGGGGCTCGAGCGACGGCGTGGACGACGGCGCTTCGCATGTGGACTTTCCGGCGTCGAGTCCGTACGCGCTGGGTTGCGGCGGAACGACGCTCGCCGGCAGCGGGACGACGATCGCCTCCGAGACGGCGTGGAGCGACTCGGGAGGCGGCGTCAGCGATTTCTTCGCGCGTCCGTCGTGGCAAGCGAACGCGACCGTCCCGGCACCGCCGGCCGGTTCTACCGGCGGTCGTGGCGTTCCCGACGTGGCCGGTGACGCCGATCCGAATACCGGCTACAGCATTCGGGTCGACGGCCAAAACGTCGTCGTCGGCGGGACCAGCGCGGTCGCGCCGCTGTGGGCCGCCTTGATCGCGTTGATGAATCAGCAGCTCGGGCGCCACCTTGGCTATCTGGACCCGAGTCTCTACAGCCTGCCGGGTTATCCGGCGAGTCCCGGCCCGCTGCACGACATTACCAGCGGCAGCAACGGTGCCTACAGCGCCGGGCCGGGTTGGGATCCGTGTACAGGCTTAGGGACGCCTGACGGTCAACGCCTCTCGCAAGCCCTCGCGGCTGAATAAAGGAGGAAGAGATTGAGGCGAGGTCGGTTCGTACAGCAAAGTGCGGCGCTTTCGCTCGCCGCGAGCATTCCCGCGGCGCTAAGGGCGGCGCCCGCTTCCGATCCATTCGATCCGACAGCCGGCGCATGGCAGACCTACGAAGTCGTCACCGAGATTGTTTTGCCGGCCGCCAACGGACCGGCACGAATCTGGGTGCCGGTTCCGGCGTTTACCGAGTCGGATTGGATGCGGCCCGGCAAGATCACCTGGACGACGAACGCTTCGTCGGCTGCGCTCGCGAACGATCCGGTCTCCGGAGTTACGATGGTCTGTGCCCAGTGGCGCAACGCGACGCCGCCCGCGACGCTGACGGT
>JASHXG010000203.1 GCA_030043675.1 Vulcanimicrobiota bacterium | reverse complement strand
CGAACGTCGCCGGGCGGCAGAACGCCAAGCTCCTTTTGCAGGCGTCCGGACGAGCCGCCGTCGTCGCTGACCGTAACGATCGCCGTGAGGTTGCTCGTGCGGCGCTTGAGGCCGCGCAGCAAGGTCGAGAGTCCGGTTCCGCCGCCGATCGCGACGATCTTGTAGCCTTGCTGGCGCCGCATCCCAGCCAGCGCATCGCGAAAGCCCTTAGGCCGGCGCGCGCGAGCGATGCGTACGACCGAACGCAGCCACATCCAAAGACCGAGGACCAGCAACGCCAGGCCGGCCAGACCCAGAATCCACGTGAGATAGGCGGGCGGGAAATAGTCGTCAACGATGTCATCGAGGATCTCGTTGATGTGGATGCCGCTGCCCTCTGCGATGAACCAGCGCGTAATAGCGTCGAGCAGCAGCACGATGCCAAAAACGGCCAGCAGAAGCCAGCGTTTGATTCCTAGTCCCGGCAGCAGCCAGTGGAGGGAGTCGGCGAACCGCTTGCGCATCACCAGGCCCTGCCCAGATCGCGAGCTTCGAAGGCGAGATCAAACCGTTTGTCGCCGTCCAGGCGGGCGAGCAGCCGGCGCGCCACGTAGACCGAGCGATGCCGGCCGCCGGTGCAGCCGACGCCGATCGTGAGTTGCGCCTTCCCCTCCGCGAGATAGCGCGGCAGCAGATAGTCCAGCAGATCGCCGACCTTCTCCACAAACGGCTCCAGCGACGGATCCTCGGCAATAAAGGCGCCGACCGCGGGATCGTCACCCGTCAGCGGGGCAAGCGCGTCCTCGTAGTTCGGATTGCGTAAGAAGCGCACGTCAAAGAGCAGATCGAGATCCACCGGCACGCCGTACTTGAAGCCGAACGAGACGAAGGTGACGGCCATGCGCGCCGGCCGGTCCGCGACGAGTGCGGCGGAGATGCGCTCCTTGAGCGCGGCGTGCGTGAGATTGGTGGTGTCCATGACGACCGTCGCCCGTTCCCGAAGTGGAGCGAGGGCGCGCCGGTCGGCGTCGATCGCTTCACGCACGGAACCGGCGCGTGAGAAGGGATGACGCCGCCGCGTTTGACTGAATCGCCTCACCAAGAGGTCGTCGTCGGCATCGAGGAAGAGTACTTGCGCATTGTGGGTACGTATGACTCGATCGATCGCGGCGCACGGATCGCCCAGGCGTTCGTTACCGCGAACGTCGAGCGCGATGGCGACGTCGCGCGTGGCGGCCTGCTCCAGCGCGGTCACGACGGCATCGAGCGCAACGGGAGGAAGGTGCTCGATGCAGTAAAAGTCCAAATCTTCGAAGGACTTGATCGCCTGACTCTGGCCGGCTCCGGCCAGGCCCGTAACAAAGACGATCCGCAGCGGACTCATATGAAACTCTTTTCGCCCGAACGTGCTAACGCCCTCATTCCCAAGCTCGAGCCGCTGATCGAGGAGCTGCTCACGCGCCGCCGCGACCTCGCCATTAAGCTGCTCGAAGCCGACCCCGCGCTCCATCACGCCCCGCCGAGTCACCGCACGCGTCTGGCGGGCGTGCGCTCGTCCTTGCCGACGCCGCGCTTTGGCGAGCTCAAGCACGAGATCGGCCGGCTGATCTACCGGATTGAATCGCTCGGCTGCATCGTCAAGGACATCGATCTCGGCCTGATCGACTTTCCCGCGATGCGCGAAGACGAGCCGGTCTATCTCTGCTGGAAAATGGGTGAGCCGAGCGTCGCGCACTGGCATGGCATCGAGGAGGGCTTCGTCAGCCGCAGGCCCCTCTAATTTTCGCCACGCCCCCTAACTAGCCGCGGCCTCGGCCTGCACCGCAATGAAGTCCTCGGCGAGGCCTTGCAGGCGGACCTCGCCGAAATCGGCCGTGTAGGCGCCACCCTCGGCGCCGGTGATCTCGCCGACCTCGGGAACGTTCGCCAATTGCGGAATCCGCGTCCGGATCTCATCGGGAATCCGAACCCGGGCGCCGACCGCCAGCGTCTGCTGGTCGAAGAGCGCGTTGAGATTCTCGAGCAGCATCGAGAGCGGGATTCCGTAATCCTCGCTAATGGCGCCGATCGTGTGCGATTCGCTGATCGCGCAGTTCGAGCATCCGCCCAGGTGAAAGCGCGCGAAAACTCGGCGGGCACCGGCATGAAGCCGAAAGGCTTCGTCGACCGTCATTTCGGGGGTAAAGTGTTGATCCATCGACATTTTCACTTCGCTACGACGCGCCGGGCACCCCACCGGTTGCGCGGAGCACGCCTGTAAGCCGGATTCTGTTCCCACTCGCGTGGGCGATGACCATCTCTCTGGGGCGCTCGTTACCGAGCGCCTCGCTGCGACGTAGCTCGTTCGGACGGGCCATCCGCCGGCTCGCCGATTGGGCGAGCCGGTGACCGAGCGGTCTTGCTTCGGGTGGGGTTTACCCGAGCCCGCGTCACCGCGGCGCTCCGTGAGCTCTTACCTCACGATTTCACCCTTGCGGGCGACCGAGGTCGCCCGCGGTCTGTTTCTGTGGCACTTTCCTTCGGGTCGCCCCGACAGGACGTTATCCTGCACCCTGCCCTTTGAAGCCCGGACTTTCCTCACCCCGAGGGGCGCGGTCATCCGGCGTGCTCCGCGAGCGTAGTATACCATTGCGCGATGATTTCGGCCGAGTCGACGAGGCGAGGTCCGGGCCGGCTCACGTAGGCATTTGCGTCCATTGCCAGGACGCGTCCGCCGCGCCGGGCCCGTAGGGAGCGCCACTCGGGCGTGGCGTCGAGTTCCTCCATCGCGCGGTGGGTCTTGGTTAGGTCGAATCCGCACGGCGCGACGATCACCGCGTCGGGATCGGCCGACGCGATGGCGCTCCATTCGAGGCGTTGCGAGTTGGCGCCGGGATGGCCGAGGACCGGATCGCCGCCGGCGAGTTCGAGCAGCTCCGGAATCCAGTGGCCGGCGCTCATCGGAGGGTCGGTCCACTCGAGCAGCAGCACTCGCGGCTTGCGCGCCAGTCCCGCAGCGCGCTTGCGCAGCGCTAGAATGCGTGCGTGGAGCGACCCGATCAGCGCTCCCGCCTCGCGGGCATGCAGCGTCATCTCGCCGATCCAGCGTACGTGCGCCAAAAGATCTTCCAACGACGCCGGCTCGAGCGACACGATACGCGCATCGGTTCGCATGCGCTTGACCGCGCGATCGACGATCTTGTAGGACACGGCGCACACGGGACACAGCTCCTGCGTGATGATCAGATCCGGCTCGAGCTCCTCCAACAACTTCGTGTTCAGGTGGTAGAGGCTCGATCCGCGGTGCAAGCTCGCGCGAACGTGGCGATCGATCTCGCCCGGCGTCAAACCGTTGGGCAAAGCGGAGGAGGTTACATTCGGCAGCCGAAGCGCGGCGGCCGGATAATCGCACTCGTGCGTAACGCCCACGACCTCGTCGCCCGCTCCAACGGCGAAGAGAATTTCCGTCGCGCTGGGGAGCAGGCTGACGATCCGCGTCTTGCGAGTTCCTCGCTATTCCCCTTGCGCGAGTGAATAGCCGCGCTCGCCGTTGAAGGTGTAGAGCCCTTCGGTCTTGATGACGTCAAAGCCGGCGGCCTCCGCCGCTTGCAACAGCTTCACGATATGCCCAGCCGTGAAGAGTTCGGCATCCGCCTCAAAGCGGCAGCACCAATGGTCGCTCCAGTACGTGTCCGGGTTGCCGTTGGGCCAGACCTTCGTGCCCCGGTTGCTGATCGTGGTGAGTTTCGTGCCGGGAACATTGAACTGCGTCATGACCGCGGCAATCTGATCCGGATTTCCGTCACGCCGGTCGATGAAGACGTCGACGCCCGCCCGCAGCTTCATCGGCGGCTTGCCGGCCGGACGGATCGCGAGGTTCATCTGCGCTTCCTTGTCGTACTCGGCCGGGTTGAGGTGGACGGGCTTGCTGCCCAGCCGCGCGATCACGGCGTCGGCAAACTCGCGCGTTCCCACTTTCTCTTTGGACGCACCCTCATGGAAGACGTCATACGTGTGAATGCCGTCCTCCATCGTGCGAAGCCAGGCATTGTGCACCTGCTCGGCCACGTCGGCCTGACCGATGTGCACCAGCATCAGAATCGCGCCGTGCAGCAGCCCGGACGGATTCGCTAGGTTTTGCCCGGCTCGCCGCGGCGCGGAACCGTGGATCGCTTCAAACATCGAACAGTGATCCCCGATGTTTGCCGACCCCGCCAAACCGACCGACCCGGTAATTTGCGCCGCTACGTCGGAGAGCACGTCGCCGTAGAGATTCGGCATCACGATCACGTCGAAGGCCTCCGGCGTGTCGGCCATCTTAGCCGCGCCGATGTCGACGATCCAGTGCTCGTGTTCGATCTCCGGGTATTCCCCCGCAATCTCCGTGAAGGTACGGTGAAACAAGCCGTCGGTGATCTTCATGATGTTATCTTTGGTGAAGCAGGTCACTTTTTTGCGCTTGTTGGCGCGCGCGTACTCGAACGCGTAGCGAATGATTCGTTTGCTGCCTGGTCGTGAGATCAGCTTGAGACATTGAGCCACCTGGTTCGTCTGGCGGTGCTCGATGCCGCCGTACACGTCTTCCTCGTTCTCGCGGACGATCACGATGTCCATATTGGGATGCTTGGTCTCGACGTACGGATAGAGTGACGCGCACGGGCGAACGTTCGCATACATCCCAAGGGTCTTGCGCACGGTGACGTTGAGGCTCTTGAAGCCGCCGCCCTGCGGGGTCGTGATCGGCGCCTTTAGGAAAACCTTCGTGCGTCGAAGCGA